>JBEIMN010000100.1:0-8280 GCA_040378705.1 Acidobacteriota bacterium | reverse complement strand
TGCGGACGCTGCTCAGGTTCATACCGGCGATTGTTGGACTGGTGGCGCTGGAGATCTATCGTAAGCCGTACCGCATGGCGCGGATGGGGTCATTCTTAAATCCCGACGATGATCCGCTCGGTAAGGGCTATCACATTCTGCAGGCGTTGACTGCGATTGGATCCGGCGGCATCAACGGTCTTGGATTTGGAAAAGGGCGGCAGAAGATGGCATTTTTGCCCGAGCCAAATTCCGATTTCATCTTTCCGGTGATTGCGGAGGAGTTGGGACTGATCGGGGCGACGACGATGATCCTCGCTTTCGGGTTCTTTCTCTGGCGAGGCCTGCGGGCGAGCCGACGTGCGCCGGACACGCTTGGGCGATTGCTCGCCGTCGGGATTACCGTCTGGATCACGACCCAGGCCTTCATCAATATTTCGGTCGCGCTCAAGCTGCTGCCGACGAAGGGGATCACGCTGCCCTTCATCAGTGCCGGTGGTTCGTCACTAATTGCCGCGTTGATTGCCGTTGGAATACTGCTCAACGTCTCGGAGCAGGGCATCGTTGATGGCGAGACGCGACCAGATCAGGTGGGACAGACAGTTTAGCAGCCAGTTTGACAGCGATTGCCAGCTGTTTTGAAAGCATTGGAGGCGGATGGGTGGATCGACAGAAAAACTGGTGACAGTACTGATCGCCGGTGGAGGCACGGGTGGTCACGTCTATCCGGGCATCGCGATCGCGCAGGAACTGAAGCGGCGTGATCCGCGCCACCAGATCATCTTTGTTGGAACAGAGCGTGGTCTGGAGACGCGCATCGTGCCAGCGGAAGGGTTTCAGCTTGAGCTGATCGAGGTGCGGGCGCTGAAGCGTGTCGGATGGCGGGCGAAGATCGCTTCGCTCATGATCCTGCCGCGGACGTTTATGGTAGTTCGGGGAATGCTCAAAAGGTACAAGCCCGATCTGGTGATCGGTGTTGGCGGATATGCCTCCGGCCCGGTCGTGCTCCTGGCGGCGACGATGGCCATTCCGACGCTGGTTGCAGAGCAGAACGCTCTGCCGGGCTTCACCAATCGGATTCTGGCAAGGTTTGTCGGTGGCGCCGCCGTCTCTTTCGAGGAGGCGCGCCGGTTCTTTGGCGCAAAGGCTCGGATCACCGGTAATCCGGTTCGGCAGGAGTTTTTTGCCATTCGCGAGAAGCCGGACCGAAAGACAGATGACACCGTCCATATCCTGATCACGGGCGGAAGCCAGGGAGCGAGGGCGATCAATGAAGCGATTGTCGGCGCCCTGCCGCAACTGCGTGAAGCGGGGTGTCGACTCTCCTTCACCCATCAGACGGGAAGGCTTGAGCCGGGGGAGGTTGAGCGGCTGACGGCCGCTTATGCGACAGCCGGATTTCGTGCCGAAGTCGTGCCATTCATCGACCGGATGGTCGATGAATTCAGCCGCGCCGATCTGGTGATCTGCCGTGCTGGAGCGACGACGGTGGCCGAACTGGCCGCGGCCGGACGGCCGGCGATTCTGATACCATTTCCTTTTGCCGCTGACGATCACCAGCGCAAAAATGGTGAGGCGGTCGAGCGTGGTGGCGGAGGTCGTCTGCTCCTGCAGGCAGATCTGACTCCGCGCCGGCTCGCGGATGAGCTGATCGCGCTGATCAGCGAACCGTCACTGATCCGGCGGATGGCCATTGCCAGCAGGCAGATTGGCTACTCCGATGCGGCGGCTCGTGTCGTCGATTTTGGCCTGAGTCTGATCGCGGATTCGAAACGATTGTAAAGAGTTGAATTGAATTGGTCAGTTTATGTTCAAGAAGTATCAGCACATTCATTTCGTCGGCATCGGTGGCATCGGCATGAGCGGTATCGCGGAGGTGTTGCTCAACCTTGGTTACCGGATCTCCGGTTCTGACGTCCGGCGGAGCTCGATCACCGATCGACTGGAGAAGCTTGGGGCGAAGATTTACGAGGGGCACGACGTCGCCAATATCGAGGGGGCGCACGTTCTGGTCACCTCGACCGCCGTGAGGGTCGATAATCCGGAGGTGATGGCCGCCATCCAGCGCCAGGTTCCAGTCATTCCGCGGGCCGAGATGCTTGCCGAACTGATGCGGCTCAAGTATGGAATCGCGATTGCCGGCTCGCACGGCAAGACGACGACGACCTCGATGGTCGCGACCATGCTCGATCGCGCGGCGTTCGATCCAACGGTTGTTGTTGGGGGTCGTGTCAATACGCTTGGCAGCAATGCTCGTCTCGGTCACGGCGACTTTATGGTTGTCGAAGCCGATGAGAGCGACAAGAGTTTCCTTAAGCTCTCACCGACGATTGCCGTCGTTACCAACATCGATCTCGAGCATCTCGATTTTTATCACGATATCGACGAGATACGCTCCTGCTTCGTCCAGTTTGTCAACAAGGTCCCGTTCTATGGTTCGGTCATCATCTGTCTCGATGATCCGAACATTCAGCTGATCATTCCGCAGATCAGCCGGCGCATCGTCACCTATGGTCTCCGCGCCCACGCTGACATCTCGGCCGCCGATATCAGGGTGTCGAGTCAGAATTTTACCTCTGTCTTCAAGGTTCGGCGCAACAACGAGACGCTTGGTGAGATCACTCTCAACGTCCCGGGAGAGCATAATGTCTGCAACGCCCTCGCGGCGGTGGCGATCGGGCTTGAGCTCGAGATGAACTTCGATCAGATTCGGGAAGGGCTCCAAACCTATAGCGGAACTGAGCGCCGATTCCAGATTAAGGGGCTGATTGGCGCCGACAGCGCCGGGGAGGGTGAGGGAATCCTGGTCGTCGACGATTACGGCCACCATCCGACCGAGATTCGGGCAACGCTCGCCGCCGCCAAGACGAGTGGTCGGCGGCTGGTCGTCCTCTTCCAACCCCACCGCTATTCGCGCACGGAAGCGCTCTTCGACGAGTTCGCGCGTTCGTTCTATGACGCAGAGGTAGTTCTTCTGGCAGACATTTACGCGGCGAGCGAAGATCCGATCCCGGATGTCAGCGCCGAACTGCTGGCGCGTGAGATCGAGCGCTATGGCCATCGGAATGTTCGCTATGTTGGTGGTGTTGCCGAGGCACTTCCGGCCCTCATTGAGCTGACGCGGCCCGGTGATCTGGTGCTGACTCTCGGCGCCGGCAATGTCTGGCGGGCAGGTGAGGAGTTTCTTGCCGCAATGCAACAGGCTCCGTCAGAAACGCGAACAGGAGAAGGTTCGCAATGACGACGTCGAAGGGGAAGTCGACTGGCAAACCAGCCGGCAAATCTGGTACCAGATCCCCAAAAAATGTAAGTCAGGTCGAGCGTCCATTCAGCGCCGGAGATCGTGGTGAATCGCATCGACTCACTGCACGAGCGGCCACCGGTAAATCGGCTGCCAGATCGGCTGGCAAATCGCCTGGCAAATCGGCTGCCAGATCGCCTGGCAAGGCAGCAGGCCGCTCTCGGGCAAAGGTTGGCCTTCCCGCATCGCCTCCAAGGCAGTCGAAGCTGCCCTTCGATGCCGCGCCGGCCTGGCTCAGGGCGCGCATGCGCCCCGAACGCTTCTCGCGGCGGATGGTGCAACTTGGGGTGGCCCTGCTTGCACTGCTGCTTGCCGGAGCGCTGCTGATGATCATCTACAGCCTTTCGCACGGACTGCGTCTCTTTGAACTACGCGAGGTTGTCGTCCATCGGGAACAGTCCGGCTCCCCGCTCATTCCGCAGTCTGAGCTGGAGAAGATGGTTCGGTCGATGGTTAAGGAAGGGGTTCTGCGCGCTGATCTGGAAAGGGTTCGTACGGAGCTTCGAAAGCACGAGTATATCGAAGAGGTTGAAGTGCGGCGGCTGCTGCCCGATATGCTCCGGATCTCGGTCAGGGAGCGGGTCCCGTTTGCCCTCGCCCGCCGCAGCGACGGAACCGTGCAGTGCGTCGATCTTGGCGGCACCCTTTTCGGCTCGCCGAGTCTGCTCAGAGTTTCGCCGTTTCCGCCTCAGATCATGGGCCTCAGGGAGTCCGGGGAGGATGCCGCGACCTACAATCAGAAGCGGCTCCGCATCTACCAGGAACTGATGACGGACCTCGACCGGATCGATCCGCCACTCTCGCGCGAGATCGATGAGATCTATTTTGACGAGCTGGAGGGAGTTCGGGTTCTTCTCGCCGATACACAGACCTTTGTCTATCTCGCGGGCACGGACTTTCGGACAAGGCTCAATTCGGTCCTCGATATTCTGGACGCCGTCCGACGGAAGGATCTTGAGATGCTCAAACTTTATCGTCTTAGCGATGTCGACAGGCTGATGAGCGGACGAAAGATCAGGTATCTAAATGCGACCAACGCGAATCGGATCACCATTGGATACGACGAGTTATGAGGTAACAGTATGGTAAAAACAACATCCCCGATAGTTGGTCTCGATATTGGTACATCACGGATCCGCGTCGTGATGGCAGAGATTGTCGATGGCGGTATCGAGATCATCGGTATCGGCGAGGCTGAGTCGAAGGGGCTCCGAAAGGGCGTGATAAGTCGCCCCGAACTGGCCGTCGACTCGATCAAGCGGGCGGTCGATGCGGCAGAGCGTATGTCCGGACTGACCGTCGGCAACGTTTATGTCGGACTGGCCGGAGCCCATATCAAGGGAGAGAACAACCAGGGACGGATCGCAATCACCGGTCGAAACCGGGAAATAGGCCGCGAAGACATCAAGCGTGTCATCGAGACAGCCTGTGCGATACCCCTTCCCGCCGGCAGGGAGGTGGCAGATGTGTTGCCGCAGGAGTACACGGTTGACGATCAGGAGGGGATCGACGATCCGCTGGGGATGCTCGGTTCACGGCTTGCCGTTTCAGTTCACATCGTGACCAGCCCAATAGCCGCCAAGCAGAACGTGATCACCTGCGTCAACCGCGCCGGATTTCACGTCGCCGATGTCTACCTTTCACATCTTGCCGCGGCGGAGGCGGTTTTGACCGATGACGATCGGGAGTATGGGGCGGCAGTGGTCAATATCGGCGCTGAAACGACCAGTCTCGCCATCTACCAGCGTGGCGCCGTCTGGCACACGGCCGTCTTTCCAGTCGGTGGCAGCCACTTCACCAACGATATTGCAGTCGGTCTCCGAACTTCGATTCCGGAGGCCGAGCGGATCAAGCGTGATGATGGTTGCGCCTCGCGCACTTTGCTGACGCCGGAATTGGCGGTCGAAATGATCGACGTGCCGAGCCTTGGCGGCCGGCCACCCCGCGTCGTCTCACGCCAGATTCTCTGCGATATCCTCGAGCCCCGCGCCGAAGAGGTTCTCTCGCACGTTCAGGAGGAGATTCGCCAGGCGGGATTTGATCGGCAACTATCGAGTGGCATCGTCCTGACCGGTGGTGGTTCGCTCCTTTCCGGAATGCTCGAGATTGCCGAACAGGTATTCAACGCCCCGGTACGTTTGGGATCGCCCGAGGGCCTGGTCGGCCTTGGTCGTGACCTTGCCCAGCCGGTCTACTCCGCCGCCGTCGGTCTGGCCGCCTACGGTGCACGCTGCGAAATTGGTCTGGCCGGCAGTGATCGCCAGACTCATCACGACAACCCGTCTGGTGGCTCCCCGTTCAGCGACCGGCTCAAATCGTTTTTTGGAATACACTAAAAAAAGTCCGGACATTTCCGGCCAGTCTGCCCAATAGATCCGTGGCAGAGTGGCCGGGATAGAGTTACCGGACACTGATAAATCTGATCACGGACCGGACGAGACCGGTTCTGACAGGAGGCGAAAATGTCCACTGAAGATCGCACTTGCCTTAACTTTACATTTGATGATGAACCTCCCCACACTGGTGCGCGAATCAAGGTGATTGGTGTCGGCGGCAGCGGCGGCAACGCCGTCAATCACATGATCGACGCTGGGATCGAGGGGGTTGAATTTCTGGTTGCCAATACGGATTTGCAGGCACTCAAGCGATCCCGGGCGCCAGTCAAGCTGCAGCTTGGAGCGCGGTTGACGAAGGGGCTTGGGGCTGGCGCCAATCCCAACGTTGGTCGTGAAGCGGCCCTTGAAGATACAGACAAGATCATTGAAGCGCTCGAGGGGGCCGACATGGTCTTTGTCACCGTCGGCCTCGGGGGCGGGACGGGAACAGGTGCCGCGCCGATCATTGCCTCATTGGCGGCGGAACTTGACGCACTGACGGTCGCGGTTGTCACCAAGCCGTTCCCCTTCGAGGGGCGTCACCGGATGCGCCAGGCCGAGGCCGGTCTCGAAGAGCTCCGCTCGGTCGTCGATACACTGATCACGATACCGAACGAGAAGCTTCTCCAGGCGGTCGATCGGAAAATGTCACTCAATAACGCTTTTTTAATGGCTGATGATGTGCTGCGCCAGGCGGTTCAGGGGATTTCTGATCTGATCACCACCCCCGGATTCATCAATGTCGACTTTGCCGATGTCCGCGCGATCATGAAGGGAATGGGCATGGCACTGATGGGGACGGGCGAAGCCGTCGGCGAAAACCGCGCCATGGAAGCGACGCAGCGCGCCATTTCAAGTCCACTCCTCGAAGAGGCCTCGATTGTTGGGGCACGCGGAGTTCTGGTCAATATATCTGGCGGCCCCGATCTGACACTGGTCGAGATCGACGAAGCAATGCGCGTCATTCACGACGCTGCGGATCCGGATGCGAACATTATCTTTGGTACCGTGCCGATCGAGACCATGGACAATGCCATGAAGATCACCGTCATTGCGACCGGTTTCGAGCGGGAGAAGATAAAGGTATTGCCTGACAGGGCCGATCGGGCTGATCGAGCCGATCGAGCCGATCGAGGAGGCAGAATTCAGCCGACCGTGACGAAGACGAGTGGCATTTCAGGCACCACGGGTTCGGGATCTTCGTCATTCGATGATCTCGATGTTCCGACTTTTATCAGGAAGCGCGCCGACTAGCGTCGGGCCAGGAAGAGCCCGCAGTTGAACGGTCAGAAGTGGCATGGTCAGTGCCGTGGCGTGCCGGTGGTTTTTTTACCGGATGTCGGTTCCGCTTTCCGACGCGAATTCAGTCAGTATGGTGGAGATGGGTCCTTCACGGACCGTCTCCACCCTTACTCAGCCAAAAATTCCGGCGCGGCGTGATGGTTTTGCGCCTCACAATCAGCCCAATATTTACGACTTTTCCCGGTGATCTTGCACCGATCGGTTTGTTCGAGTAACATACCCCTCATCAAGGAGCGAAAGTTTCGCGTTGCGGTTGCCGATGTCTGGCCGATGCCTGGCAGATTCCGGTGATCTTACCTGTATGGTTCCTCCGTTGATTACTCGTCGGGGAAAATCACGAATTCATGATCGGTAGTTGTCTGTATTTGTCGGTATCCATTTTCGGTATTTGATTGATCATCATCTCTCGATTCAGCCTGGCAGCGCTGACCGGCAATGCTTCAAGACAATTTGGCTACATGAGTTTGCCAGACGATTTTGCCAGACGCTGTTGCCGGGATGAGGGGCAGGATGATCATCTTTCGCTGATCATCTCCGGCTGAAAAACAGACCAGTCTTCGTGACGTACTTTTTGGATTACCACCCCAAGCTTAATTGTCAGACGATCGTCCACGGAGCCGCCGTGGTGACGAGTTTGAGCGGGCAGCACGCGAATCGGATGCCAAAACTCCAAAATTCGGGAGGAGAATAACGTGAATCGAAAATTGATCAGAACCACACTGGCAGAAGTGAAGGAGCGCGAAATGCACGCGCAGCAGACGCGAAGAGCGCCTGAGCCACCACCTCCACCGCCAGCTCACAGTAATCAGAGTGGCCACTCGGGCCATTCATCCAGTCACTCGGGTCACTCGGGTCACTCGGGCCATTCGGGTCACTCGGGCCATTCGGGCCATTCAGCTGGCCACGCAGGCCACTCAGCTCCGGCTCCACAGCCGAGTCAGTCTGGCCAGGCCGGGCAGTCTGGGCAGCCCAAAAAGAAGATTCCACCCGAGCAGACCAACGCTGAGAGCTTCTATTACAAGAAGCAGATGGATGCCCACACCCCAATGGTTCTCGTTCTTCAGGATAATGAGAAGCTGGCGGGAACGATCGAGTGGTACGACAAGAATAGTATCAAGCTCCATCGTCAGGAAGGGCCGAATCTGCTGGTTCTCAAGCACAACATCAAATACCTGTATAAAGACCAGTCAGACGATGAGGAGTAGCCCTGATTCAGGTTCTCCGGCCACCGTGCCAGTTGGCGTCGATATCGCGAACCGGCAGCCCACGCTGCTTCCCGCGATAGCCGTGACCATTGGGGATCCGGCGGGGATCGGGCCTGAG
>JBEIMN010000099.1:0-8286 GCA_040378705.1 Acidobacteriota bacterium | reverse complement strand
TTTTTCATGCATTGCCTGCCGGCCCATCGTGGTGATGAGGTCGATGCCCAGGTGATCGACAGCGATTGTGCGATCGTCTACGACCAGGCGGAGAACCGTTTGCATACGCAGAAGGCGATTATGCTGCTGCTTGTCCGGGCGAGTAAGGAAGTTTAGATGTCTGTTCCGGATCGTGAAGGAGATAGTTCCACCGTGCCGCCGGCGCGGCGGAGCGTCGCCCGTTCCGCCGGGGTAGTTGGATTGGCGGTAATGGGAAGCCGGATACTTGGACTGGTCCGCGAGCAGGTCTTCGCGACCTTCTTTGGCGCCGGTTTTGCGATGGATGCGTTTATCATCGCCTTTCGGGTCCCGAACCTCCTGCGGGATCTGTTTGCCGAGGGGGCGCTTTCGGCGGCCTTCGTGACGACCTTTTCGCAGACGATTACGCGCCAGGGAGAGCGTGCGGCGTGGCGACTGGCCAATCTGGTAAATAACGGATTGATCGTCGTTCTGACCGGGGTTGTGCTGCTCGGAATCGTCTTTGCGCCCGAAGTGGTCGATCTGCTGGTCGATCCGGTGGCCTCGCACGCGGATGCGGCAACGGCGGCAATGACCTATGATCTGGCGGTGCGGATGACGCGGATCATGTTTCCGTTTCTGCTGATGGTCTCGCTGGCGGCAGTGGCCATGGGAGTTCTCAACACGAAGGATCGCTATGGAGTTCCGGCATCGGCCTCGACGATGTTCAACGTCGGCGCCATTCTGGGCGGTGTAAGCTGTGCCTGGTTGATGGCGCCGGGTTATGTTGCGGCAGTCTTTTCGGGGGGAAGACTCGAAGCCGCCGGGGCGGCGGAAGCGATCACCGGAATGGCGATCGGTACGCTCTTTGGCGGAGTTCTGCAGTGGTTGATTCAGGTGCCGAGTCTCCGTTCCGTAGGTTATCGCTGGCAGCCGATTCTAAGTTTTCGTGATGAAGGGGTGCGTCAGGTCATGCGACTCATGGCCCCGGCGATCATCGGGACGGCGGCGTTGCAGATCAATGTCTTTGTCAATACCAAATTCGCCTCCGGACTTGGCGAGGGGCCGGTCTCATGGCTCTCTTACGCTTTCCGCCTGATCTACCTGCCGATTGGAGTCTTTGGTGTCGCGATCTCGACGGCGACGCTTCCGGTCGCTTCGCGGGCCGCGGCGCTCGATGATCTGCGCGAATTCCGGCGGACGATTGCCGCCTCGCTTCGCCTCACTTTTCTGCTGACGATACCATCGGCGGTCGGACTGATCGTTCTGAGCCGACCAATTATTTCCCTCATATTCGAACGCGGCCGATTCGACGCCGAGGATACACGCCAGACGGCGATAGCACTCTGCTTCAACGCGGTCGGTCTGACGGCCTACTCGGCTGTTCGCGTGCTCGCGCCATCATTCTATGCGCTGAAGGAGACCCGAATCCCGATGCTCGTCAGTCTCTTCTCGATCCTCACCAACTATGTCGTCGCCACGGTGACGGTCGAGTATCTGAGAATCGGCCACCGCGGGCTCGCACTCTCGATCTCGGTCGTCGCGATCGTCAATTTCCTGCTGCTGCTCTTTTTTATGCGGGCGAAACTGGGCGGGATCGAGGGATGGCGGATGCTCTCGACACTTAGTCGGGTTCTTCTCGCCTCGATCGTCATGGGTGGAGCCTGCTGGCAGACCAGTCGCCAGCTCGACGAATGGTTTGGGATGACAAACTTCATCGGACGCCTGATAAATGTTGGTGGGGCGATCACGATCGGACTGCTCGTCTTTGCCGCAAGTGCGCGGCTCCTCCGGCTGGAGGAGCTGACACGGTTGACTGGCGCTGTCAGGAGCAGGTTCGGGCGTCGCTTCAGTCGCTGATTTGGGGGGGCCGCCTGACCATTACCGAGGATTCACGCCCGTCAGCGATTCGAGGAAGGCGATCAGATCCCTTTGCTCCTCCGCACTCAATCCTAATGGGTGGAGTTCCTCGTCAAGGTTGAGGTTGGCGCGGCCGCCTTCATTGTAAAATCGGACCACCTCGGCGAGATTGCGTGCGCTGCCGTCGTGAAAATAGGGGGCCGTGATTCCGACATTCCGCAGCGACGGTGTTCGGTATGAGCCGATTTCGAAGAGCTGCGATGAGCGCAGCGCCCGTCCGATCTGATCACCACCGGGACGTGAGCCGATTTGGGAGAGGGCCTTTGAGTCGGAACTCTCGATCGCCTCGGCGGCGAGCCGGCCCAATTCCGCAAAGCGCGGATCGCCGGCGGCGACACCGGTATTCTGGTAAGCATAGTTGGTGAAGAGCGGCAACTGCTCGCTGATGGTATGGCAGCGTGAGCAGCGGCCACGACCGCGAAAGACCGCCAATCCACGGCGCGCCGCGCTGCTCAGCGCGTTTTCGTTGCCGGCCTGAAAGCGGTCAAATGGCGAGTCTCCGGAGACGAGCGTCCGCTCAAAGGTCGCAATTGCCGCGGCAATCTGTGCCCCGTCGATTTCGCCGCCGAATACCTGCTCAAACTCGCGCCGGTAGCCTTCATCCGCACGCAACCTCGCCACGACCTCCGCAACCGATCGGTTGCCCATCTCAACCGGATTGACCAGTGGCTCCAGCGCCTGCTCCTCAAGAGTGTCGACACGACCATCCCAGAACTGTGCGCCATTGTAGATGACGTTGAGGAGGCTCGTCGAATTACGTGTCCCGCGCTGGCCGCCAATACCCTCTGCGACTGGCTTGCCGTCGGTGAAGCCGTACTCTGGCCGGTGGCACGTCACGCAGGCGATCGTTCCGTTCGCCGATAACCGCTGGTCGAAGAAGAGCCGCCGCCCGAGAGCAATCTTTCCGGCAGTGATCGGATTTGACGCGGGGACATAGTAGTCCCAGGTGTCCGCCGGCAGTCCGGTTGGCACCGTGCGGCCCACCACCGGTTCCTGAGATGCCTGTCGGGCTTCACCCTTCCCGCTTCCATTCCAGGGGCTGCTCCAGAGACTGGCAATAATCACCAGCAACAGTATCAATGTGACTCGGCGAGCAATTCTGATCATGCTTTTCGTAGTTTAAGTGTGAGCGACGTATTCTTGTAATATGGCAAATTCCGGCAATTCGAAATAACAGCCTGAGACGACGGGACGGATAGTGCCGAATCCGTGATAGCGCGATCTCATATCTGGTCGAGAATCAGCTTGGCGATGCTCAGGTAGATAACAAGTCCCGTTGCATCGACGAGAGTCGAGATTAGTGGCGCGGAGAGCAGCGCCGGGTCGACTCCGATCGAGTGTGCGAAGATCGGAATTATCGCGCCGACCGTCGTCGACCAGAGGCAGATTACACAGATCGTTGCCGCGATGGTCAGCGCGAGTGGAATATCGTGCGTAATCCAGAAGGCCTGGGCAAAAGCGACCAGCGAGATCAGTATTCCGACCAGTAACCCGGTCAGCGCCTCGCGCAGGACGACCCGCCAGGCGTGCCGAACCCCGATCTCCCCCAGCGAGAGGCTGCGAATGACCGTCATTACCGTCTGTGCACCCGCATTCCCGCCGGTACCGATCAGGAGCGGCACAAAAAAACTGAGCGCCACCACTGCCTTCAGTTCACTCTCGAAACTGTGGAGCACCTTGCTGGTAAGTGTGCCGGCAACGAATAGAAACAGAAGCCATCCGATCCGCTTGCGAACGACCCGAAATATCGGGTTGTCGAAGTAAGGGCGGTCGAGCGCACCCGGTTCAACGGCCGCCATGCGCAGGATATCTTCTGTCTGCTCCTCGATGAAGACATCGATCACATCGTCAACCGTAACGATCCCGAGCACCATTCCATTCGCGTCGACCACCGGCACCGCCAGCAGGTCATACTTCGCGATCTTCTGGGCAACCGTCTCCTGGTCGTCGAGCGGGTCGACCGTCACCGGCTTACGGCGCATAACCTGACTGATCGGCTGGTCGAATTCGGCCATCACCAGGTCCCGCAACGAAACCGAGCCGAGCAGCTTGCCGGTTTCACTCTCCATCACATAGCAGGCATAGATCGATTCCTTCTCGCGTGCGACCGCCCGGATGTGCCTCAGCGCCTCCCCGACCGTCCAGTCCGGGTCGATCTGCATCAGCTCCGTCGTCATAATGCCGCCGGCTGTATGCTCTTCGTACCGGAGCAGGTGTTCGAGCTCAACCTTGACCTCGACGCTGACCCGCGCAAGTATTCGCCGCCGCTCGATCAGCCCCATCTGCTGAATGACGTCGGTTCGCTCGTCCGCCGAGAGCCCTTCAATGATCTGTGCCGTCCGGCCAGGATCCAGCTTCTCGAGGATCCCGCTGCGCCGTGTCATATTCGGAAGATCGATCAGTTCGATCGATCGCGCGACCGGCAGCATGGTCAGCACCGTTGCCGCTTCGACCAGATTGAGCTGGTTCAGCAACTCGACCAGATCGGCCGGAGCAAGGTCACTTACCTGCTCACTGATACCGACGAAACTCTCCTCAAGTCGCAGGTTGATGCGATTACGCAGATCGTCAAGAGTCGGCATTCCTTCACCTCCTCTCCTCCCATCTCTTCTCCAGATCATTCATCAGATCGACAAAGCGGAGGTCCGAACGCAGGTTGTCGAGACGGTTGTTATCCGCAAACATCGGATAGTTCTCATTGCCAAGGCTGATCGCCCGTCTGATCCACTCGATCGATTCGTCGCGGCGCATCTCCATCGCATAGAGAGAGGCCATCCAGACGGCGATGTCGTGATCGGCTGCTGCCGTCTCCCGAACCTGATCGGTAATGACGCTCAGCGCCAGCTCGTGCTCGCCACGCGCGCTGTGGCACCAGCCGCGGATGATGTGGGCCGGGTCAAAGTGCGGATGCTGATCGATCACCTCGTCGATCAGCTTCTGACAGTCACCGATTCGCCCCATATTGAAGTAGGTTACCGCCAGAAAGATCTTGATCAGGGGGTGATCAGGCTCGACCGCCCGCGCCGCATCGAAGGCTGCCAGCGCTTCGTCATACTCGTGCCGGTAGGTCAGGATCCGTCCCCGATTGTATCCCGCAATCACGATATCACGCGGACTGAGCTCGACCAGCCGGTCATACTGCTTCAGCGCCCGGTCGTAGAGGCCGTTGAGACGATAGAGCATGCCGGCAACGATGAAGACCGTCGGATCGTTCGGCGCCTTGCGACGAACCTCGGCCAGCGTCGCGAGCGCCTTGTCCTTCTCTCCACGGTGCAGGTAAACATAGACCATCTGCAGGTGCGCCCCAGGAATATCCGGATCCAGCTCGATCGCCCGCTGCAGCGAACTCTCCGCCATCTGGAAATACTCTTTGCCACCGTAACCCTGCCCGTGATGAACGTAGCATCGGCCAAGCGTGTAGTGCGCGCGCGCAAACTTTGGATCGATCCGGATCGCCTCTTCGAACATCCGGATCGCGTTGTCCAGATCGTGGTCATCGAACGTGTGCGACATGTACTGAAAAAGCAGGTCGCGTCCACGCAGATAGAATTCGTACGCCTCGTTACTGCTCGTCAGTGGTCTCTCGATCCGCTTCTGCTCCTCTTCCGTCAGACGCAGCTTGAGACCGGCGATCACCCGTTCGGCAATCGTGTCCTGGATCGTGATCAGGTCACGCGAATCGAGGTCGATCTTATCGCTCCATAACATCTTGCCCGTCGTGATGTCGATCAACTGTGTCGTGACACGGAAACGGTCCCCGCTCTTGATGAAGCTGCCGGTAAGGACAGTGTTGACCGCAAGGTCGATACCGATCTGGTAAGGATCGATCTTCTGGCCCGTATACTGCGCAATATACTGCGATGGCCGAACAACCAGCGATCGCAGATTGGCCAGCTCCGCGATCAGGCCGTCGGCGAGAGAGAATTCATAGAAGTTGTTTTCCGCATTGCCGGAGAGGTTCTGGAAGGGAATGACAGCGATCGTCCGCTTCGTCTCAGTTCCCCACGAAACAGGTCGATTGGCTGAACCAGACGGATTGGAAGACGGACTGACGCTTTGGCCGCTCCCGGATGGCGAGTGGCTTCTCGATGCCGAGAACTCGTCTGCCATCTCCCGCCGTGCCGTATTTCTTGACCGATCGTCGCCACGCTTGTCGCCCGATCCACTCCGGAACATCCCAAAGACTCCACCCCCGAGCATTCTGCCAATGGCGCTTGAAAGCCGCCACGTCGTCCGAGCGTGCTGTGGGGCAAAGAGCGTCGCCGAGGCCTCTGTCGGAATATGGCCCGTCTCGCCGCTGATCAGCCTCATCAGTGCCTTCAATTCATCACGCATCACGACCATCGAAGAGAAACGATCCCGCGGTCTCTTGGCCATGGCGTGATCAACCACCATCTGCACCTCCTGCGGCGGATTGACGACCAGATCGCTGATCGGATATGGCCGGTCGTTGATCACCGCATGCAGAATCTCGATCCGGTTCCGGCCGGTAAACGGCTGCTGTCCGGTGACCATCTCGTAGATTACGACACCAAGGCTAAAGATGTCCGTCCGGCCATCGACACGTTCTCCGGTTGCCTGCTCCGGTGAACCGTAGCCGAGTGTGCCGTAGGGGACGCCAATCTCCGTCATCGACCGGTCGAGGTTAGAGGCGGACTTGCCCTCGCCCCCTTCTGCATCCTCGACCTCGAGCATCTTCGCCAGCCCAAAGTCGAGAACCTTGACCTGTCCCTGATCGCTGACAATGATGTTGGTTGGTTTGATGTCGCGATGGATGATTCCGCGCGCGTGCGCAGCGGCGATCGCATCGGCGACCTGGATCGCAATCGAGAGCGCACTTCGCAGCTCAAGCGCCTGCCGGTTGATTATCTCCTTCAGTGTTCGCCCCTCGATGAATGGCATCACAATGAAGTAGAGCCCATTGCTCTCACCGACATCGAAGATCGCGCAGATATTCGGATGGTCGAGCGCCGAGGCGAGGCGTGCCTCACGCTCGAAACGACGCCGGGCATTCTCGGAATTCGCCTGATCCGGCAGAAGGGTTTTCAAGACCACCAGCCGGTTGAGCCGCGTGTCCTCGGCCTTGTAGGCTGTCGCCTGCCCCCCCTGACCAAGCTGATCGATGATTCGATAGTGTGATAATTTTGTGCCTGGTGCGAGCGGAGCCATCTTCAACCTCTGGTTATCGTGAGCGAATTACATTGTCTGTCAGTGGCAGTCAGTACTTTCTGATTGGTCAAGCCAAAGAGCCATGCTACTACTGTGACGTTGTGGCTTCAAGACTGCGATGAGAGTGTTTCATCGATCATGGAAAAAACTCTTCCAATAAATTTCCCCCCGATGAGCAATTGATGAGCACCCGGTGAGTAACTGACGGGCCCCTGACGGTATCAATGGTAACCGGAAAAGGGAGATGTCGGTCGGATATTCGCACTTTCGATCAGCGAAAAAATTGCAGCGGGAAATTAAGGGAGGAAAAAGCTCCGTTCGTCATCCGAGAGCGGGATCAGCACCAGCTGGCCGTTCAGCCCCTTGCGCACGACAAAGACATTGAGGGTATGCCGGCCGCGCGAAAGGCTTGCAGTTCGGAGATCGAAGCTGAACCCGTGCGCTGATGTCGAGGTTGCACCGGCAACGACCAGGTCCGGCCGCGGGTTCGCCGCCCTTTGTGCGGCGTGTAACCGGCCGTCGATGAAGAGCTGGACCTCGACCGGGTCCTCGCCGGATCCCGGATCGGCTGCCCACCCCGAGATCTGATCGACTCCGACCAGATCGAGCGATCCCCTGACGAGAGGGTGGAAATTTTCCCACGCCGCATAGCTGGCGATCCCGGCAAGCAGCACGATCTCGATCATCGCCTTGGCGATAATTGCACAGAGGATCCGCATTGTCCTGTCGGTCACGGTCATAAGCAGTGTCAGGTCTGAATCGAGAACCGCGATTCGTGCGCCAATCCGGATCGCGGCCCGGGCACAGGCCGGGATCGCGAGATCTCACCAGGTGAACTCGCCACATCAGCCAGCTCAGCCAGAGGCGCGCTGACTGAGCGACCAGGCCCAGCGGGCAAGGGCTTCGACTCTCATTCCAAAATCGGTGAAGCGGGGGTCGGTCGTCTGGCCGGAGCGGAAGCGATAGTAGATCTGCTGCAGCACAACCGCCAGCTTGAAGAGTGCAAAGATGTGATACCAGGCGATCGCACCCGGATCGCGCCCACTTCGCGCAGCATATCGCTCGACCAGATCGTCCCGCTTCAGCCAGCCGGGCAGGGTTGTCACACAGGGGAGCGCGCCGGAGAGAATTTCCGGATCGTTCGCTTCCGGCCAGTAACAGAGAAGCAGTCCGAGGTCGATCAGCGGGTCGCCAACCGTT
>JBEIMN010000098.1:0-8380 GCA_040378705.1 Acidobacteriota bacterium | reverse complement strand
CTGGGTGAGGCTCGCATTCCTGATCTTTTCCGACGTGGGCAACTAACCTGAAATTAAGCTCATTCGAGGCGATCTGTCAAGTTCGATTTGACCATCGCCAGTACCGATCTTCAAGGTCCGCCAGGCGATCGCATTTTAAGAGTCAGGATTCCCGGATGCGCTGGACGGATGCGCGGGCCGGATGCGCGCACCCAGGATTTCCACTCGCAAAATGCAATCACCCTGCAAGGTCCGCCAAATTTCAAAATACTCAAACGAGACGGACCATAATCATGTTGCCGTGCCCATCGACCGTCAATTCCCAGCCGGGAGGGAGAAGTGTCGTCGATCCATATTCGACGATGATTGCCGGATTGCTGATCGTCGCGCCCGGAAATAGTGACGATCGGTCAAAGACCGGGAGCCGCTGTGGCTTATTCCCGAGTCGACCGAGCCTGACAGGCGCGGTCGAACCAGCCTTTGGCACGGCACGACGCAACCTGGGGATGGCCACCAGCGGCGGCCTCTCCGTCACTCCGACGGCGCGCAGGCGCAGGCTGACGACCTCGACCGTTCTCTGCGGATCGGCGTGGCCGTATCGTTCACGGTGGAGGCGGTGAAAAGTCTGGCGCGGATCACCGGTCGCCGGCACGACCAGCTCGTATGACTGGCCAACGTAACGGAGTGCAAGCGTGCGCTCGAGCCGCAAACCCTCTCCGGTGAAGCCCTCTGCGCGCAGCTCGACCCGGGCCTGCCTCTCGAGCACCGCGAAGATGGCGCTGAAAGGCGCTCCCGGTTCGAGCAGTTGCATTACCGTCCGCGAATAGTCCCTGACGACGTCTGCCATCAGCACCCCAAGCGCTGAAAAAGCGCCGGGATCGGCCGGAATCAGAACCCTTGGGATGCGGAGCGACTCGGCGAGGGCCGCGGCATGAAGCCCGCCACCTCCGCCAAAACTGACCAGCGTAAAAAGGCGCGGATCATGGCCACGCTCGACCGAGACCAGGCGCAGGGCGCTCTCCATATTCGCGTTGGCAATCTGCACCACGCCGAGAGCCGCCTCATAAGCCGTGAGCGACCTCCCCGCGACCCGGCCCATATCACCGGCGAGGCGCGACAGCGCCGCCAGTGCCCGCGCCTCATCCAGCACCATTCGACCATCGAGAAGCCCACGTCCGGCAAAGCGACCGAGCACCAGATTGGCATCGGTGACCGTCGGAAGATCACCTTTTCCATAGGCCGCCGGCCCGGGATCGGCCCCCGCCGACTCCGGCCCGACACGCAGCGCACCACCGGCGTCGACCGCCGCAATCGAGCCACCCCCGGCCCCAACGGTGTGAATGTCGAGCACCGGCACCGCTACCGGGACGCCCGAGATCCGCGCCTCGCTCGTCGTCGCCGCCGCGCCACAGCAGACCGCGACATCGGTCGAGGTTCCCCCCATATCAAAGGTTATGATCCGCTCGATTCCAGCCAACTCCGCCACACGTGTCGCCGCGATCACTCCTCCCGCCGGCCCGGAGAGAATAGTCCTTACCGGCTCGCGCGCCGCGGTCTCCGCCGAGATCGATCCGCCCGAAGACTGCATAATCCGCAAACCCGGCCACCGTGCATCACCTTGACGATCCCTGATCCTCTCGAGGCCTGCTGTCAGCGCCCCCAGATAGCGGCTGACTCGCGGCGCAAGATAGGCATTGATCGCCAGTGTCGAGACGCGCTCATACTCGCGATACTCCGGCAAAATCCGGTGCGAGACCGAGATCGGAACTCCCAACTCCCCCAATCGCTCAAAGAGCATCTCTTCATGAACCGGATTGACGAACGAAAAGAGGAGCGCGATCGCGATCGACTCGACCCGCGCCCGCTTCAAACGCCCGAGCAGCCGGTCAATCTCCCGCTCTTCGAGCGCCTGGCGGATCGTGCCGTCGGCAAGCACTCGTTCTGTAACTCCAAATCGCAACTCGGCCGGAATGAGCGGCACTGAACGCGCCACGGACAGATTGTAGAGATCAGGCCGCGCCTGCCGACCAATCTCCAGCACATCTTCAAATCCAGCCGTCGTGACCAGCGCCGCCCGCGCCCCCTTCCGCTCGAGCAGCGCATTGGTCGCAACCGTTGTCCCGTGCACCAACTCTGCAATCTCCACCAGCTCACTGCCGCTCTTCCCTTCCCGCCCGGGCGAAACTTCGCTGATCGCCCGCTCGATCCCGGCCAGAATCGCCTCTTCCGGAGCCTGTGGAGTCGATGGAATCTTGAACCCAAACCTCCGCCCTCCCACGACGACCAGAAAGTCCGTAAAGGTTCCGCCCGTGTCGACCCCGATTCGGACTCCACCGGCAATCGCGCCCAATCGATCCCCGCTCCTGGAATCAGGCGAATTTGGCGAATCGGCTATTTTTTTCAAAATTCTGACTTTTTTCATTGCCTTCAGTATCCAAACCAGCCTGATTTTCTTTACGGAATGTGGCCAAACCGTCGGGTTAAAAAAATATGAAACATTATCCGTTCTCAGGCGTGTAGCAGACCTGAGTTCGCGTGATGCGCTCGGGGCGAAAGTTGAGCTCACTGGGGAATTTTCGACGAGCGCATTGCGTCGGATCTGGTTCACTAAACGTGGTCAGCCAGGCCTGCCGGCCATAATTTAGCCGGCTAGTTAATATAGCCGGCCAGTTAACTTATAAGCCACGGGTACTGCCAATTCGGCGTTCCTGGTGAGAGCCGGTGACCGATCCGTGCCGGCTTTAACCGCGATCACTCTCTCTTGCCCGTTTATTGCCGGCCCCGGTTCGTTTGCAAAACCGTCCGGGCTGCGCGACACTTGTTTTGCCCTTTCTGTTTCTGCATCAGACCTTTTCACTTTAGCCCTTTTTGGTATCTTTTGTTAACCCACGACATTCATCACAGTTCAATAGATTTGCAGCTAATCAATAACTATTGGAAATTTATCAAAAGTTTTATCAGGACTGGATCATAATTGCCGGATGAGAACCTATTTTTCAAGTCTGCCGCGGCTTTCAATCCTGACCATCATCACGGTGGCGATGGCCCTGGCTGCAACCACCCCGGCGACGACCTTTTTCAACGGTCAGGCGCTGCGGTCGACTAATGCAGATGTGGGACAGGCCCGTCCGGTAGTTTTTACGACCCCGGCCAAAAAGATCAGGCTGACGCTCAGTCAGAAGCCGGACGCAAAATCGCTTCCCCCAATCAGACTGCGGGCGGCGGCGAGCCTGACGCTGATCGAGGCCAATACAGACGATACCTTGCGCTGCCAGCTGGTTCTGACTCTCGACAAATCTGAACGGGACCGGCTGAGCCGTCGATACGGCAATGCCCAAACTGATTGCCCCGACTGCCCTGACTGCCCTGATTGCCCTGACTGGAAAACAGTGCCCGAGACGCTCGGCCGGCGCGAACTCCGACTCGGCTGGGTCAAAGGAACGGCCTGCCCGGACCTCGACCTCGAACTGCCGGCATTCAACCTCGACTATCAGGGTCGGAAACTCGGGGTTGACGCTTTCCGCTTCAAAATCGACATCGACCAGGAGACGGTCGAAACTATTCCGCAACTGCTCTGTGGATGGACACGCCAGATCAATACCGGGCGTCCCCACCTTGGGATAATCATGGCAATCAACCGGCTCCTGCTGCCTGAAGAGCAGCCCTGACGAAGCAGAGCCGACGCGCCGATTTGAAATTATGGTTCTGAATTCGTATCCTCTCTTTTTTGCACGTCCCGGATCACTGACGGGACTCCAACAGAGTGCGGGAGACGAAGAGAATCAGATGTTGAACTTTAGTGGTGATAAGTAACTAAACCCCTGCTATTTTCTAATTGTGACAACCTTTGAGTATGGAGGCAATCGAACCGATGAAAACGTTTACAAACAGATCGACCGTTAATTTCTTTGCGCTGGCGCTAATCTGCCTCGCGCTTCCCGTTCTGAGTGGTGCCGCTCTGGCCCAGGAGCAGGTGACACCAAAGCCTGTCGCCTACACCACCGCACCCAAACTGGTTATCGCCAAGGTCCGGAGCGGAGAAGAGGACGTCTATGATGTACGCGGAAAGGTCACCTTCACCGTGACTGCGGCGAACAGTGATGACACGATCGCCGGCACCCTGAACTACACGATTCCGGATGATGCGCGCCAGAAGATCTCACAGTTGACCGGCCGGCCGCTCAACACGATCAAGTCGACCCTCACCCAGCAGGGAGTGATCGCCAACTTCCAGAAAGGGACGGGCGCGCCGCTGATCAATCTCGAAATCAGCTCGTTCGATGCCGACGTCAGTGGCGCGAAGCTGCACTTCAACCGCATCGTCGTCGACATTCCGGGACGGCAGGGCGGCAACCTCGCCAAGTACAGTCTCGAGGAGGTCGAGGTACTCTTCACGGTCTGGACTCGTCAGATCAATACCGGGCGTCAGGCGCGTGGAGTGATCGGTCGGCTCAACCGGGTCATCAACGGCGAAGCGGATCAATAAACGGATCGGCCGGTCAGGCCTGAAGCATTCCGCGGGAGGGGGAAGTCCGGCGGTCGATGGAAATGATCATCGGCCGCCGATCGGCTCTCTCCCCGTTTCTATTTCAGGCACATTACGGCCACAGTCCGGATTTCACCCTGTTTCAAGTTGGCTTTAACCTGGCGGGCAAAACACGTGCGAATCTTATCCAACGGCAGTATGGCGGACAAATCGGCTCACGATCAGTGTTCCAGGCCGTGGCTGGCGTGTTGGTCCAAATGGCCGGTCGGGATCAGATTGATCGTACTTCTTGGGCTGCTGATAGTGCTCAGTCAGCGTGGCAGCGGGCAAAATATTTCAACGATCGGGCCAAAAGGTGGGCCAGGTAATGGGCCCGTGACGGGGCCCGACATCGCGGCTGAATTGAAGAGTTCGGGTGGCCGGATTCTGATCGAAATTTCGAATGGTGGCAGCCTCCCGCTTTCACTGACGCTCGACATCGCACTCGGCACAGATACGGAGATAGCGGACGCTGGCCGCGTCAACCTCCGACTTGAGGCCCAACGAACCGAAAGCTACGAGCTGCGCGGGCTGCCACCATCCTCGCCAGCCCCGACGCATTATGTTCTCTCTATACACAGTTCGGGGCAAAGGTCGGGACTTGCCCGCGCCGCCATTAAAAGCCCACTTGAAATGGCCGAAAATGGCAGAAACGCCAAAAACAATGGCCCCCTCCTCCTCTACCGCCACGCTGCGCTGCGCCAGTCATCGGACCCGCTTCCGACCGAATTTCTGACCGTGACGACGTTGAAAAAAGGGCAATCCCGCCTTGCCTCGACCCGAAGCACGGAAAAGGCAGAGGAGCCGGCACCGCCCCCGGTTTACGAAAACTTTGTTCCCAAAACAGAGATCCAGCTCCAGGCGAGACTTCTGGCCGGAACCGACAATCCGGAGATTGCAATCCTCTCCTTCGAGCTCTTCTCCGAGCGGCCGGTTACCGAAGCGACCCTCGAGATCAGAATCGGAAAATTCGAGGCGCGGAAACCAGTCAGTATTTCCGGGCAATCACTCGTCCAGTTCGAGCTTCCCCCAAACCTCGATGCCGGAGATGAAGAGGCCTCGATCCATTATCGACTCGCAAGCCGTGAGCGACGAACGCTGCTTGAGGGCGATCTGCTCCTCGCAAAACTGATCGAAGATGACGGAATCGTCCTCTCCGATATTCAGTTCGACCAGCCGTCATACCCTGCCGGCGCGTCAGTTCGCATGATACTGCAGCTCAATGGCCGCTCCCGTTCGGGCTTCACGATCGAGATCACGGTCCGGGACGGAAGTGGGCAGATCTTCCATCGTGATCAGCAACTCTTCCCACCAGGCAGCAACGAGACTTCCCCACCCTTCAACTTCAACCTGCCCGGGGATCTCGAAGGACCAGTCGTTGTCGAATACCGGATATTGAATACTCGTTCGTCCGGCCTCTACGACGCCGGCGACCGCTCTTTCCCGATCGTCAATTGAGCTTCGTGTCTTTTTCATAGAGATTTTCTCGCTTTTCATCAATTGTGGGATGCGGGAGTAAGAGTCGATTGCAGCGACTTTTCGGTATGCTACAATGCCGCTGCAGTTGACCACTGAGCACCGGGTACGTATCAGGTTTCACAGTAAACTCAGCAGGTAACGGCACCGAAGCTTATTCAAAGCATCTCGTAAAGCATATCTGAAGACATGGTGGTCCGGGCAGAAGATTCAGCCGCAGTCAGTGGCTCATTCGAGGGAGGTCAGGATGGTGTCGAAAGATAGATCAAGGTCGACAATTTCGTGGGGATCGGTTACAGGTTCCGCGATCGTGGCGGCGTCCATCGTTGCCATACTCGCCGGACTAGAGCTCCACCCCACCTCTTTGCGTGCGCTGGCTCAGGTTGAGCCCGCTGCTTCACCTGGCAGGACCAATCTTCAGAATCCGCAAAAACCAAAGGTGGAGAGTCGAGCGACGAGCGAATCAAGCTCGATACCGATGTCGTCACCCTCACCGTCACCGTCACAGACCCCTACAACAGGCTGGTAACGGGTCTCGACCGGCAGCATTTTGAGATATTTGAAGACAAGGTTAAGCAGACGATCGAGTTCTTCAGTGACGACGATGTCCCGGTCAGCCTCGGGATCGTTTTCGATGTCTCGGGCAGCATGAAGGGCAAACTTGATCGTTCGCGCGACGCGCTGCGCGCCTTCATCGATACCAGCCATCGTGAGGATGACTTCTTTCTGGTTGGCTTCAATCAGCGGGCCAACCTCCTCTCCGAGTTCTCGGACGGCGACACGCTGGCCAACAAGCTGACACTCGTCGACGCACGCGGCCAGACAGCTCTTTACGATGCCGCCTACCTTGGAATCGAGAAGGTCAAACAGGGCCGACACACCAAACGGGCCCTGCTCCTCATCTCTGACGGACAGGACAACTCGTCACGCTACACCTATGGCGAACTGCGAAAGCTGCTCAAGGAGGCAGGCGTTCAGATCTACTGCATTGGAATCGTTGAGATGGGTGGAAACGCCGGCGGGACACTCGACATGCAGGGACAGGCAATACTCGAGGAGATTTCACAGGTGACCGGCGGAAAGGCGTTCTTCCCCCGATCCGGAGCCGAACTCGAAGACGCGACGACACGCATCGCCCTCGAACTTCGCCACCAGTACAGCATCGGGTACTCCCCAACCAACGTCAACCGTGATGGTCAATGGCACAAGATCAGGGTGCAGGTCAAACCACCGCGCGGTCTGCCAAGCCTCAAGGTTCAGCACAAAGAAGGCTATTATGCCGTGCCTGGAAAGAACTGATCCCCCCGCACTTTTACTAAAATTGGCCAATCTGGCCAATAAATTTAATTAACGCCAACTGGCAATTGCCAACTAAATGGCATTGCCCGCGACCGCGTCTCAGCTTCCGGTCTCCTTCTTCCGACCGCGGGGCTTCTTCTCCTTGACATAGCTGCTGACAGCTTCCTCTTCCGTCTTGAAGCTCTCGATCAGGTCGAGCAATTGTGTAATGCGGAGAGTACCGTAGACGCGGTCAGTGACGCCAACCAGCTTCAGTGAGCCGCCGGCATCACGAACCTTGGTGAAGGCGCGAACGATCTCACCAATGCCCATGCTGTCAATTATTGGAACCTCGGTCAGATTCAGCAGAATGCGTGTCGTGCCCGCGATGAGCACCTTATCGACCAGCATCTGGAGTTGGTGACCTCCCTGCCCCTTGATAAATTTTCCCTTCAGGTCAAGCACTGCTACCGTGCCATTATAGTGAATTCCAATCGTCATCATAAACGGGATTTCCCAGGCAATCGCCGCTGGTCACACCTTTGCTGTCAACCATTCGACCGGGAGGCCGGGTTGACCCATAAAATGCAGAGCCTGCCGATTGCCAATCAAAATCGTTAAAGCCAGGGCTGTTGTTCAATAATCCAACTGCATCAGAAGCAATCCAACTGCATCAGAAGCGCAACA
Organism: Acidobacteriota bacterium; assembly: GCA_040378705.1. Classification (GTDB taxonomy): domain Bacteria; phylum Acidobacteriota; class Blastocatellia; order RBC074; family RBC074; genus CAIOZW01. The sequence continues at coordinate 435 of JBEIMN010000098.1, read as the reverse complement.
GAATCGTGCGCCGAAGGAGCTCGATTAGCCAGAACACTGATCTTACACTCAACCGCGGAAGAGGGAAAGCTTATTACGGAGATCGGGAGAATCCGTTTGCGGTTTAGGTCCTCCTCACCCAACCGGCCCCGACCAGCCGGTTGACCGATGGAGTCTCCTTTCGCCGTGGCGTGTCAACAGTGGGTGAGCGGCGATCGCTGGTGTAGTATTATGTGTCTTGGTTTTTTGATGGCTGTTCAGTTTGATGGCTGTTCAGAGTGCCATCGCAGGGATATGACCGTCGCGGGGACTCAAACATCGCGAGGATGTGAAATGATACTACTAGGAATTGATTTTGGGACAACAAGGACGGTCGTGGCCGCCGTTGATCGGGGCAACTATCCGGTAATCAGCTTTCAGACCGATGACGCGGAGGGGGGCGAAGTTCACGACTGG
>JBEIMN010000097.1:0-8426 GCA_040378705.1 Acidobacteriota bacterium | reverse complement strand
TCCTGCAAACCACCCGAATCGGTCGCGACCAGCTTTGCATTCTGCCACAGCTGGAGAAAATCATGGTAGCCAAGCGGATCGATCATCAGCAGATTGCACGGCAGTTCAAGCCCCGCCTCCGCGATCCGCAATCGCGTTCGTGGATGGACCGGAAAGATGACCGGAATCCTGGCCGCGACTTCGCCAAATGTCCCGAGCAGCCGGCGCAGGCTGACCGGATCATCGACATTGACTGGTCGGTGAAGTGTCAGTACAGCATAGCCATTTGGCGTCACTCCCAGCTGCGAAAGTATCGGCGACCGGGCCGCCCGCTCCAGCTCCGCGTAGAGGGTGTCGACCATCACATTGCCGACACAGACAATCTTCTCTGGCGCGATCCCTTCCCGAAGCAGGTTTGCATCCGCGTCGCGGCTCGGTGTCAAAAGAAGATCGGCAAGCTGATCGGTCAGTATGCGATTGATCTCCTCCGGCATCCCCCGATCAAAACTGCGCAGTCCGGCCTCGACGTGGGCAATCCTGATCCCGAGCCGCGCCGCAACCAGTGCGCAGGCAAGTGTCGAATTGACGTCCCCAACCACCAGCACCCAATCCGGCCGATACAACTCCAGGACAGGCTCAAAGGCCAGCATCACCCGCGCGGTCTGCGCGGTATTGCTGCCGGAACCCACCCCAAGGTCGATCTCCGGCTCCGGCAGCTTCAGTTCGCGAAAGAAACTTCCCGCCATCTTCTCATCGTAATGCTGCCCGGTATGAACCAGCACCGATGAGACGATATCCGAACGCCGCCCGAACGCCCTGACGATCGGAGCCATCTTGACAAAATTTGGGCGCGCACCAACGACATTGAGTACCTTCAAATTCCAGCTCCTGTCTGTTCCACTGCCTCGCCTGACCGTCTGAGGATACCCCAAAATACCCGGCGCACAGACAGTTTTTACCAATCTCCAATCACGAAAACGGTGCTTGTCAGAAAGCGAGTCAACCGGGTAAACTTTATCCAGTATATCGGCACCAGGTCGATCGATGCCCCCAATTCACCCGGAGAGAATACCAGTCATGATTTCAAAACACCCCTTGCCGCGCCTCGGACTGCCATTCCTGCTGCTGCTCGCAAGCGTCACCGCCATTGCCCAGCCCGGAATCCTCACCGGTCGAGTCACCGGAATCAGCGATGGCGATACCATCACCATTGTTACTTCCGGTTTCAGGGAATACAAGATCCGGCTCAACGGCATCGATGCCCCGGAGTCGAGCCAGGATTTCGGCCAGGCTTCAAAAAAGAACCTCTCGCAGCTCATCTTCGGTCGTGAAGTCCGTGTCGCCTGGCGGAAGCAGGACCGCTATGACCGCATCCTTGGCCGTGTCTTCCACGGTCAGACCGATGTCAACCTTGAACAGGTTCGCTCCGGCCTCGCCTGGTTCTATCGTGCCTATGAGAACGAGCTGCCCGCCGCCGATCGCAGCCTCTTCGACCGCGCTGAACGAGATTCCAGGAACACTGGTCGCGGCCTCTGGCAGAATGGAAATCCCACCCCACCCTGGGATTACCGTGCCGCACGGCGCGAAGCAGGCGGCAACAGCCTGACGCGCGTCTCCGCTTCCCCCATCACCCGCTCAGACTCGCAGTCGAACGCTCCCGTTCGTGGAAATCGCAACTCCGGAATTTACCATCTCCCCGAATGCCCGGATTACGAAAAGATCGGAATCCGCAATCGTGCCTCCTTTAAAAATGAGGCCGAGGCACGCGATGGAGGTTTCCGCAAAGCAAGAAACTGCCCGTGAGCCCCCTGTTTATTGAGTTGACGGGAAGATTGGGTGTAAACTCTCTTCCGGCAGGCAGGCGTGCCTGGCGTGCATCGGCTCGCCCGGAACGCCCGCATTCTCATCCTGACATAGCAAAGTGAGTGGAAACAATGCAATCAACCAACAGTAGCTGGCAAACCTGGCGAATGATCGGTGCCGGAGCGATGCTCATCACCTCGCTGGCCTGCAGCAAGGCAGCCGATACCGCCAAATCCACCGCGCCAGTCGCTCCACCCGCGGTCGCGGCCGCCGGTGAAGAGGCTGGACAGAATCCGGAAGACGCGATGGCGCGAATCACCGCAGCAGAAACGATCGCCCTCGTCAGAGATGGCAAGGCGATCGTCATCGATGTTCGCGGCTCCGAGTCATACAAGGCCGCCCACACCAAGGGGTCGATCGACTTTCCGCTGAGTAAACTCGAGACAGGCGATTTCACCGGTCTGCCGAGGGATAAACGCATCGTCGCTTACTGTACCTGACCGAACGAACATACGAGCGCCCGTGCGGCGTTCCTTCTCGATAAGGCAGGTTTCAAAAGCGCAGCAGCACTCCTCGGCGGTATGGCAGGCTGGGAAGCCGCGGGCGGTGAAATGGTAAAGCTGTCCGTTCAATAACTCAATCGGACCGGCAATCACCTGCCTCACAATCAGAAAGGCCGGAATCATTTCGATCGATTCCGGCCTTTCTCTGATTCCTGGGCAATTGACACCATTGATAACTTTTGATGCCCCCCGGCCGCTATTGATTTGGTGGTCAGGGATGTTTGATCGTCAAAATACGGTCGATTGGCGGCCGCTCGACTATCTGCTCTTCTCCGTCAGGCCACCTGACCGTCAACCGATCGACCGCAGTCGCCGCGCCAAGCCCGAACATCACCCGCGGATCACTCGCGCTCAGATAGCTCCCGTCGGTATGGACGAGGCGTGAGAGCGACGGCATCCCTGTCTGCTGCAGCGTCACCACTGCTCCAATTCCGTCGCGGTTCCCCTTCTCCGCCCGAAGCCTGACCATCAGCCAGTGCCGGCCAGATCCAATCTGGCCAATCTGGTTAAGCAATACCCGCGCCCGCCCACGATTGTTCGAGACGACGATATCGACGTCACCATCATTGTCGAGGTCACCGAAGGCCGCCCCGCGACTCACTTCCGAGACCTGCAACATCGGCTCACCCTCCGCGGCAATCTCGCGCAGCCGTTTACCGCCACCCTCATTCCGGAAGAGCTGATTCGGCTGATGGTATGGATAAGCAGTCCCCTTTAATCTCTCGACGATCGTCACCGCGCCATTCGCCGCGAAGAGGTCTAACCAACCGTCATTGTCATAATCGAACCAGCTCACCCCAAACCCAGTCGAACGAAAGCTTGAACGGGTCAGATCGACCTGATCCGAGTAGTCATCGAAGAGTCCACCACCATTGTTGCGGAAGAGCGTGAACCCCTCACGTGTCAGATTGGTGACGAGGATATCCTGATCACCATCATTATCGTAATCTCCCGCCGTCGCCCCCATCCCCGCCCTTGGTATCCCATTCATCGCGTACGCCGCGCCCGAGAGAAGCCCGTTCTCAACGAAGGTTCCGTCCTTCCGATTCAACCAGAGCAGGTTGGCCGCGCCATCATTCGCGACATAGATATCGACCCAGCCATCCCGATCAAAGTCGGCAACCGTCACCCCCAAACCCGGCCCGGCGACACTCCCGATCCCGCTTCGACTCGTGACATCGGTAAACCGCCCCTTCCCATCGTTCTGGTAGAGGATGTCCGGCACCGGGCGATAGGCCGCCGGCGTACAGTAGTCCTGCTCCCCGGTCGATGAGGTGCAGCGCTTGCCTCCCGCCACCGTAAAATCGACGTAATTGGCGACATAGAGATCGAGATCTCCATCCCGATCGTAATCGAGGAAGGCCGCACTGGTCGACCAGCGTCGACCGTCGATCCCCGCCTCCCGCGCAGACTCCGTGAACGTCCCGTTCCCGTTGTTGCGAAAGAGAAGAATCGGACCATACCCGGTAACGATCAGATCCTGATCGCCATCGCTGTCGATGTCGCCAACTGCTGCGCCCATTCCCCACCCGGCCAAACCAGCCCTCGTCGTCTCGCTGCTCCGGGCAACTCCCGCCTGCTCACTGACGTCCGTCAGCCGCAAGCGGCCCGACGGGATCATCTCGTTACGGTAGAGGCGATGGCCCGGTTTCCGACCGACACGATCACGCCCTACCTGACCTCCAACCCGACTGCCCACCTGACCAGCTCTTCCCAATCCCCCCTGCACCAGAAACAGATCCTGATCACCATCCCCGTCATAATCGAATAACGCCACTCCGGATCCCATAATCTCCGGCATCTGAAACTGCCCCGTTGCTCCCGGATCGTGGATAAAATCAAGCCCGATCCGTGCCGTGACGTCCTGAAACACCGGCTCCGCCGCCATGATCGACCCTCCGAGCCAGTCCAATGATCTCAAAGAGAAGATCACCGGCAACAACAGCACGAGCCCACATCCTACCAGCTTCAACCTGCTCATCGCCCGCCACCTCCTCACTTCACCCCGAGCGTCCGCAGATCACGCCTGATCGCCTCAGCCAACTCGCGCTGCCCGAGCCGCTCGGCACGTCGCAACGCCTCCGCCAGACTCTCAATCGCCTTCCGCTCCTCCCCAACCATCGACCAGGTTGCCCCAAGCGCGTAATAGTAGCCCGGCGCATCCTCGTCTCCCACCGGTGGCTCCGGCTCGAGCGCCAGCCGGAACTGCTCCAGCGCCGCGCGCACCTTCTCACCACCCCCATTCTCCTGATTGACAAGTATCCGCCCGAGATGGAAATGGGCCGAACGATACCCCGGTTTCTCACGCAGCGCCCGCCGATAATGGTCCGCCGCCTCGTCGAGCCGGCCTTCGCGCTCGATGATCACCCCATAGTTGTGATTGGCCTCGGCATGGTATGGATTACGCCGCAACGCCTGCTGAAAGGCCTCTGCCGCCTGACGCGGATCACCACCCGCGACCAGCAGCACCCCGTAATTGTAGTGCAGATCCGGAAGGTCGGCATCGATCTTCAGCGCCGCCCGATAATGATCCAGCGCACGTTCGACCTTCCCGCTCCGACCATAGAGCATAATCAGGTTGACGTGCGCCTGGACCAGATCCGGATTGATCGCCAGCGCACGCTCGTGCTCGGCAATCGACTCCTCGATCCTTCCCTCCGCCTCAAGCGCCCGACCACGCGTCAAATGGAGCGTCGCCCCCAGATTGAGCCCGGCCACCGCCGCCAGATACCGATCATCCATCCGCGGGCGCTTCAATCGGTGCGCCTGCGAAAGCGCCAGATGCTGCCGCGCCTCCTCTGTCCTCCCCAGATCGCGCAGGACCATGCCATAGGCATAGTGTGCCGCGCCATACTCCGGAAAGATCCCGATCGCCCGCCGCAACTGCTCCACCGCCAACTCCCGCCGCCCCTCAGCCAGCGCCAGTCGCCCCATACCGTAAAGCGCCGAGGCGTCTCCGGGACTCCGGCGCAGGATCTCCTCGTAGCGCTCCCGGCTCTCCTCCAGCCTTCCCGCCAACTGCAACGCCTCCGCCAGCCGTAGCCGTGCCGGCTCATACTCTTCCTGCAACCCAACTGCCGCCGTCAAAGCCTCAACCGCCTCCTCCGCCTGCCCCATCTCCACACGGACGACACCCAGATAGTAGGCCCAGCGGAAATCTCGCGCCGCCCCCTCTCGCGCTCGCTGATAGAATGTCGACGCCTGCTCATACCGCCCATAGGCCTGCAGGATCATCCCGAGCTTCCCACTCGCCTCCGCCTCTCGCGGTCGCAACCGCACCGCTCCGTGCGCCTCCAGCACCTGCCGCCGAATCTCCGGCTCAAACCCGGCCACATCGACCGACGGTACCGCAACCTGCGCCATACAAAACCCGGACAACACGAGCAGCCAGCCAGCCAACAATCTAACCCGACGGTCTATCAGCCACATCGACTCTCCAGCTTGAAACTTTACCTACCGCTTCACCGGCAACGCAAAGGCAACATACTTGCCTCCAGACTCCCCACCACGCTTCCCACCTCCCGCCGCAATCACCACATACTGCCGCCCACCCGCCTCGTATGTCGACGGCGTCGCGTTTCCAGACGCAGGCAGGATCGACTCCCAGAGCAGCCGGCCATTATCCTTGTCAAATGCCCGGAACTTCTTGTCATAATTGGTCGCCCCAATGAAGACCAGCCCTCCCGCCGTGATGATCGGCCCACCATAATTCCAGCTTCCGGTATCACGAATCCCCTTTGCCACCAGTTCCGGGTGCTCTCCCAATGGTATCTGCCACGCAATCCGCCCACTGTTCAGGTCGATCGCACTCAATGTCCCCCACGGTGGAGTGATCGCCGGATAACCATCCTGGTCGAGGAATCGCGGATACCCATCCATCGTATACTTCAAATCTGTGGGTGAGGGCGCCTCAGGCTTCTCACCCTTGTAGGCCACGTCCTCACCCGTCAGCAGATAACGTGTCACTGCCCGGATTGCTCCGCGTCCAAGACCTGAAAACCCCGGCATCCGCCCTGACCCTCTGGCAATCAACGCCGCCAGCTCCTCATCATCATACTTGCGGCTCAGATTGACTACCGCCGGGAACTCCGGCGGACTCCCCAACTGATCACGCCCGTGACAACTCGCGCAGCTCCGATCGTAGACACTCCGCCCACTCGGCGCTGCCGGCGCCTTCGGCCGCTCGACCAGCTTCAGAATGCAGGGAATCTCATTCGAGTTGAGATAGAACATCCCGGACTGCCGGTCGAATGCCCCACCACCCCATCCCGGCCCCCCATCGAATCCCGGCAGGACGATGCTCCCCTGCAACCCCGGCGGATCGAACTGCCCAACACTCCGTAACTTCAGAAACTTCTCCCGCGCCCATACATAGGCCTCAGGCGTCCGCCTCGTCAGCATCTCCTCCGTCATGATCTGTCGCGAAACCGGCGGAGGCAACGTCGGCAATGGTTGTGTATCCGCCGGCTGCTCCCCCTCAACCCCACTCGTCGAAACTCGCTGATACTCGATCGGAAATACAGATTTCCCGGTCTCCCGCTCAAAAACGAAGACGTGCCCCGACTTCGTGATCTGTGCCACGGCGTCAATCTGACGCCCATCCTTCCGGATCGTCACCAATGTCGGCGCCGCCGGCAGATCACGATCCCACAGATCATGCCGTACCGCCTGGAAATGCCACTTCCGCTTCCCCGTCGCCGCATCGAGACAGAGCAGCGTGTTCGCGAAGAGATTGTCGCCCAGCCGATTCGCACCGTAGAAATCGTAGGTCGCCGAGCCCGTCGGCGCGAAGATCAGCCCCCGCTTCTCATCCAGCGTCAACCCCGCCCAGTCATTCACCCCGCCAATATATTTCCAGGCATCCTTCGGCCACGTCTCATACCCATACTCCCCCGGCTGTGGAATGGTATGGAAGATCCAGCGCTGCTTACCCGTCCGTAAATCATATGCCCGAATATGGCCCGGCGCCGCCGGCAAAGACTCACTGACAATGCTCCCGATGATCAACAGATCACGATAGACCACCCCCGGCGTCGTCAACCCAACCGACAGGTCACGCGCCTCACGCCCCAAACCCTCCCGCAGATCGACCCGCCCGTTCTCGCCAAATCCCTTCGACGGCCGCCCCGTCTTCGCCTCGAGTGAGTAGAGCCAGTTCCTCCACGCGAAATAGACACGCCCATCACCCTCCCCCGCCCACCACGTCACTCCACGGTTGCGCGGTCGCCCTGCCGAACGCTCTCCCCCTCCCGGATCGAATGACCATCGCTCCTTCCCCGTCACCGGATCGAGCGCGAAGACTCTCATCTTCGGCGATGTCCCGAACAACAGCCCCTCCGCAATCACCGGATTACACTGCATCTCCGATCCCTCGAAGACATCACCCGTGTCATACGTCCACGCCACCTTCAAATTACCGACATTCTGACGGTCAATCTGCTTCAATGACGAATAGTGCGTGTTATCCGGCCCTCCCCCATAACCCGGCCAGTCTCCCACCCTTCGCGCCACCGCCGCCTGCCTTCCCGCCAACCAGCCTGATGACATCACCAGCACTGCCGCCAGCCCCAGCCCGCCAATCACACCATACCTGATCAATCTTAATCTCATTCCGCTCATACCCCGATCTCTTCGACTTTGTACTACCACCGACACCACGGTACCGACCATTACTCCGCCAACCTGCCGTAAACCTGCCACGAGAACCCCTGCAAACAGATCGAGGGGGCTGCACTGATGCACAACCCCCTCGATCTCATTTCAACACTGCCACCTAGAAACTGAGGCGCAGCCCGAAACGGAAAACACGCTCGTCAATGCCCTCACGGCCATACGAACGAGTTCCAGTAATCTCCATGAAGCCATTCAGCCGCGGCCGGCCATTGGCGTCCAGAAGTATGTTACCCGCCGCATCACGCGATGGTGCCGAGGCATTGTTGCCCGGTGCTGCAAAGTGCGGCGTGTTCGTCGCATTGAACGCCTCGACACGGAACTGCAGCTTGACCCCCTCCGTGATATTGAACTGACGGAAGACGCCCATATCCAGATTGGCCGTTCCCGGAGTGCGGAGGATATTGAATC
>JBEIMN010000096.1:0-8491 GCA_040378705.1 Acidobacteriota bacterium | reverse complement strand
GGATGAATTCCGGCGTCTCAATTGCGCCGCGGGTGACGACGATATGGGATCGATATGCCAGCAGAGTTCGCGCAATCCTTCGGCCGGCCCGTCGATGAAGTGGACCCACTAAAATTTCTAACGATCCGGAAAGACGAAAATTCTGGCCTGATCCGAAGAGTGCCGAAGCTGCTTCGCATCCGGTGCAGCCATTGAACAGAGTAATGTGTTGATCCTTGACTAGATCGGCATCTTACCATTACAACTAGAAAAACGACCAGAGAAGAGGATGTGGAGTTGTTTCCTGCCCGACAAAATGAAGCACTGAACGCGCAGAAATGTCTGTCAAGCGGGCAAAAAACTCTCATCAGCCGCTTTGTGCCGTTGCTGAGTTTCAGGCTCACGGCGACGGCGCTTGTACAATTACCCCACGCCGCTGATCGCTGGTATAAGACAAGACTGGAGAAGAGTAATGAATCGCAATAATGGACGCTTTGTCAACAAGGTCGCTGTCATTACTGGCGGTGCCTCAGGTATTGGCCGGGCCACGGTCGAGGAGTTATGCCGGGAAGGGGCGTCGGTCGCCTTTCTGGACCGGAGTCAGGGTGGCCACGATTTGGCAAGGTCGCTGACAGAGTCCGGATACGACGTCCTCTTCTGTCCGACTGACATGGCCGATGAGGCAGGGTGTCGACAGGCAGTCGAAGTGATCGGCGCGCGGTGGGGTCGGATCGATTTTCTTGTCAACAACGCCTTCTCCTTCAACGCGAAGGGGCTGGATGCGACCCGCGAGGACTGGGATCTGGTTATGCGTGTCGGGCCGGCGGCATTTGGAATGATGGCGCAATTGGTAGTGCCGTGGATGGCTCGCAACGGCGGCGGCGCGATTGTCAACATCTCCAGCATCTCGGCCTTCATCGCGCAGCCGAATCGATGGACGTACAACGCCGCCAAGGGAGCCGTTCACACCCTCACCAAGTGTATGGCGCTCGACCTTGCCCCGCATAAGATTCGTGTCAATAGCGTGAGCCCGGCGTGGATATGGACAAACGAGGTTGATAAGGCGGCCGGCGGCGACCGCGCAAGGTGGGAGCCGGTGTGGGGGCAGTATCACATGCTGGAGAGATGCGGTAATCCGATCGAGTGCGCTCGTCCCATTCTTTTCCTGCTCAGTGACGATGCCTCGTTCATTACTGCGGCCGATCTGCCGATCGATGGCGGCTACCAGGGGCTTGGCAGCGAAGGTCTCGGGAGATCGAGCAAATTCGAGGGCTCAAACTAGCAGCCTGATACTGGTGGCGCGGGTCTTCAGGCCCGCATGTGTAACGACTCTCGCTCCCGGTATGATTTGTGCATTCTGCGGATAGACGACTTCCACAGCTTGCAACGGCCTGTCACGGCCTGCCATAGCTTAATTGACTATCTGTGCATCCGGACGAGGTGCGCTGTAATCACGAATCCTGTTAATGCCAATAAAAATATCCCGCGCCGTACGAGACGACGCGGGATATTTTTTACCATCGTTACCAGAAAATCTCTGGCGTTGTCGAGGCTACTCGACGACGCGGCGAAACTTCTTCCGGTTGCGTTTACGGGCGAGGGCCGACTTCAGGCGGCCTTTTTCGCCGGGCGGAACGTAAAAGGCATGACGCTTGACTTCACGAATGATGTCTTCCTGCTGGACTTTACGCTTGAAACGGCGCAGCGCGCTCTCGAGGGACTCGTTATCTCCGAGGCGGATTTCTGCCATGATCTATTCACCTGCCTTTCAACCGGCACCACGTCGGTGGCTGCCTTGCTTACCAACTTCTTCTGCAATCTGCAGTCGGTAAGAATAACCCGGGCAGGTCAGGCGTGCAAGTCCGTCCGCGGAGATCGAAATCTTCTTTCAACTTTTCCGATTCGGGGTTAAAGTTGAGTTTCGTCATGAACGTGTAAAAACCTTATAAGGACAGGCAGGACGCATGAAAGTATTGTTGATCGGTTCAGGAGGGCGTGAGCACGCCATTTTGTGGGCATTACGGCAGAGTCCGGAGGTCGGACAGGTCTTTGCGGCGACGGCCAACGCCGGAATACAGCGGGGGACGGTTCCGGCGCATTTCGAGCGCGAGGATCCGGATGGGCCGGATGGGGTGGTCGATTTTGCCGTGCGGGAGAAGATTGATCTGGTTGTAGTCGGGCCGGAGCAGCCGCTGGTCGAGGGGCTCGTCGACCGAATGGCGGGGCGGGGGATTCCGACCTTCGGCCCTGTTCAGGCAGCGGCGCGGCTCGAGGGAAGCAAGGTCTTCGCGAAGGACTTTATGGCCCGCCACCGCATCCCGACCGCCGCTTCGCGGACGGTTACGAACGCCGAGGACGCACACCAGGTGATTCGCGACGGTGGTTTTGGGTATCCCGTCGTCGTCAAAGCGGAGGGACTGGCCGCGGGCAAGGGCGTCATCATCGCCGCAGACGCCGGGGAGGCGATCCGGGCAATCGATGAACTGATGGTCGAGCGGAAGCTTGGCGACGCCGGCAACCGACTGATCATCGAGGAGTATCTGGTCGGCCGTGAGCTATCCTATCTCGTCTTCAGCGATGGTCGCGACTATGTTCCAATGCCCGTCGCCCAGGATCACAAACGGGCCTTCGATGGTGATCGCGGGCCAAACACTGGCGGAATGGGGGCCTATTCGACCAATGGACTTCTCGATGCCACGCTCGGGGCAACCATTTGTCGCGAGATCGTTGAACCGACACTCGAGGCGGCACGCGCCGAGGGCTTCCCCTTTCGTGGCGTCCTCTACTGCGGTCTGATGCTGACCGCCGATGGCCCGAAATTGCTGGAATATAACGTCAGATTTGGAGACCCGGAGACTCAGTCGATCCTGCGCCGGCTCGATGGCAGCTTTGCGGAGCTCGCCCTTGCCGTCGCTACCGGCAATCTCGCTTCAGCCAGCGCACGGTGGAGCGACGATGCGACAACCTGCATCGTCCTTGCTTCCGGGGGCTACCCTGGCTCGTATGAAGTCGGGATGCCGATCAACGGGATCGAGGCGGCTGAATCGATTCCGGGTGTGGTCGTCTTTCACGCCGGCACTCGCGTCGCGGCCGGGGGCTCGGTTGTCACCGCCGGCGGCCGCGTGCTTGGCGTCACCGCCCGTGCGGCGACACTCGATCAGGCGACGGAACTTGCCTACCAGGGCGTTGGTCGGATCTCTTTTGAAGGGATGCAGTACCGGACGGATATTGGTCGAATCGAGGCCAGTCAGAAATTGACCCAAAGTTGAGGCCAAAATTGAGACAGGACGGGGACCGGATCTGTTACAAAAATCACACCAGATCACGGTCCGCCCCTTCCGGCAAGCTGCTAACACTTGCCGTTGAGTGTCGCGAGCAGGTTGGCGAGTGGCAGCATGTCGGCTGTCCGGTTCATTTTGGTCGTGTTGAACACCTCGAGATAGAGCGTATCCATCAGCGTGTCCGGGCTGATTCTGACGCCATTGCTGAGGGTAAAAGCGGTAAAGTTGAGACCTGAGCAGCGGAGCGGACTCCAGAATGAGTTGAAGACAATCGGAGAACGCGCGCCTCCGGTTGCCGCAAAGCTGAGCTGCATGGTCACGAATTCTCGGTTGAGCTTCTTCATTGCTGTCTCACCACCGATGAGGGCAAGTCTGACCTGATCACGGTTCCGCTTCGCGCTGATCAGCGCATTTCCATTCACTCCACCAATCAGGATCGGCCCCGTCGGCAGCGACTCGAGTCGCAGCAGATAGTATTGCGGCGACCGATAGCAGAGCGTGTCGCATTTGGAGGCCATTGGGGCCGGAGTTGGAGTTGGCGTCGGAGTTGGTGTCGGCGTTGGAGTGGGAGTTGGGGTTGGAGTGGGAGTTGGTGTCGGTTTTGGCGTCGGGGTCGGAGTTGGCGTCGGGGTCGGGGTCGGCGTCGGAGTTGGGGTCGGAGTTGGTGCGGGGAGGCTGCATATTTTGTCGCAGATCCGGCCGGTCGGAAATGTCCCGCGAGTCGAACAGTTGATCGAAATGCCCTCCTGCTCGACCCCCATCCGTTTGACGATGATTCCGCTTGGGATGAATGAGGTTGTTCCGGTCCCGCCACCGCGCTTGATATCGACGCCCATCTGGTAGCAGCCATTGAGGACAGAGCCCGGATCGACCGAAAAGATCAGGTTCATCGGCAGTGTCCGGTTGCCGGATAGTCCGCCGGGAACCGGGATCGGAACATAGCTTCCAACTCCGTGTGGACCGTTCGAGTTCCAGTAAAACGATATCTGTGGATGGAGCTGATTGACAACCAGTCCGCCACTCTGAATCGTGAACATTGCGAGCGGAATCGCCGCGCTGTTTCCGCTCGCCGGGTTGGTCAGATAGAAACGGATCATGTCGCCATCAGTATTGCCCTGTGTTGCGAGGTAGAAGTAGAGATCCCAGATACTCTCCATACAGGAGACGGCGGTCATTGTCGCGTTCGGGCGGCTGACGGTGATACCGCTTGCCGGCGCCGAGCGAAACTCCGGGCTCAGCCCGTAGCCTGGCTGGTCGAGAGGGTAGACACTCGCGCCGGTGGTGCTGGAGACGACCGTGAAGTTCAGATTTTCATTGAGCAGAAAGATGGCGTCGCTCTCATTGACCTTGCCGCGAGAGATCATTGGTGCGAAGAATTGCAGTCCGGTGCTAACCTGGCTGATCGTTCCACCGACGATCTTTCCGGCGTAAAATGACGGCAGGACGCAGCGTGTCACGCCAAGGTCGAGCCCCTCACGTCCGTGTGTCGACTGGCCGGAGGTGTCGTCGGTCAGGAAGATGCCCTTCTCGATCGGCAGTCTGACCTGACCGACTGAGATGACTCCATCCCCGGTCATCGACTGCCTGAATTCGGTCGTGATGCCACAGAGTCGCGGCTGACCTCCCGAACCGGATTCGACGAGCCCCGCCAATGCGATCAGCTGTCCATCCAGATCGAATGTGCCAGTCAGGCAGCGTGATTCACCAACAGTCAGGCCACTCTGCAAACTGGGAAGGTTGCCAGCTTCGGCGCCAGGCGCGACGGTAAACTCCATCCCACCGATTCGAAGCCGCCCCGGTATCTCCTCGAACGCTGGCAGATAGCCTTCGATCTCCCCGCATATCGTGTTGACTGAGGTTACGTTGTGGCGAATCCGGCTTGGCGCGACGATCCGTCCCTCTTCGTTGAGACTCGCGTTGAGGCACATCTGCACCCCGGCCGTGATCTGCATCTCTCCCTCGATCGAATGGCCGGCCTCGATCCGCAGGACCCTCCCTTCGATCGAGATCCCGCCCATTGTCTCATCCGCCGCTCTGAAGCTGTCGACACGACCACAGACACTGACCGTTGACCCGCCGACACGGCTTGGCGCGATGATCTGACGGTTCTCGTCAAAGGTCGCATTGAGGCAGAGCGGACCCGTCCTGATTATCTGCCCGCCAATGATCAGCGAGCCGGCGGCGATCACATAGTCTCTATTATCGACAACCAGCCTGCCACGTGTCATCGCCGTTGCCGGTGTGTAACTGCTCACGTTTCCGCAGATACTGGTCGTCGTCGTTGCCCGCACCGGTCCTTTCATCATCTGCATGATGCTGATCGTCGCAACGATCGTCAGAAGACTCAGGATTGTATTCTTCAATTTCATCGGTCTGTTTACCTCTGTCGAGTTGTACCCGTTCAGCAATAGTTGCTCAAATTACCTGCCAATACAGAGCCACTGTTCTGTTCACACTGCGATCCAATCTTTCGCTCGATGGTCGTGGCGCGACCTGCATCGGGAAATTTACCGGAAGCAGAATTGTGTTGTTTGGGATTGGTAAAGATCGGTTCTGGCAGGCGGATCAATTGTGCGCTGGTTCGCTCTGACTTTTGCGCTGGCCAGAAGATCGGCCCTGAAAATTGATCATTGGCTCGGGGATCAGTAGCTCGAGGTTCAGGCGCTGGATTCTCTGTCGAGGAGAAAATTTCAATCGGCAAAAACAACACCTGAAGTCTACATCTTTTCCGACCGGCACGTCCAGAATATTAATCATATCACCGACGGCCGATCGATACTCAGTCCTGCAATCCCTTGCCATTGAGGGCCATACCAGTCGTAACAAATTGGCAACAATCGTGAGTCTGTCTTAGTGGGGCAGATTGGTTTCTTGTGGGGCAAAAAGTTGCAGCGGCTGGGTCGTTGTCGAGATTGCAGACTAAGTTTACCTTTGACAGGATCTGATAATTGGGTGAAATGTCGAAACCGGGCCCGCGAGAGTCCTTAAATTGATTGACGTATCGGGTGGGTTGCTCTACATTTCAGTTACGAATTTGTGATAAAAAAAACACAAAGCTCGTTCCTCACAGAGAACCGTCGACAGAGGTCGCGAGAGATCGCAAAGGCCACGGGCGGCTGGCAGGGGGTAAACAGACGGAGATGAGAATGACTGACCGGGCAATGCCGGTTTACGGCCAGTAAGGCTGGCCAGTGTAAAGCTGGCTAGTGTAAGGCTGGCCAGTGTAAAGCTGGCCAGTGTAAGGCTGACCAGTGTAAGGCTGAATTGTTGGATCGCTTTTTGTAATTCCAATTCTGAGGGGACCTTTGGGGCCCGGGGGGAATTGACCATGAGAATCAAAAGTGTAGTTGCCTTAGTCTTTCTCGTTCTGATTCTGCTGTTTCTGCCGTTTTCGAAGTTTGATGTGAGTCCGGTTGCGCCGATTGGTGAGGCGGCCGCCGTCGGAGATTCAGGAACAGCAGGTGTGGCAAAAGTTGAAACGGTAAGCGGGGCCAGCCAGGATGAGATGGCGGTCTTCAGGGGAAATGAGTGTGTGTGGTGCCATTCGAGGCTTTCGAGTCCGCTCAGGCTGACGAGCCGATATGCGGAGTGGCATATTTCGACACATAAAGTGAGCGGAATCAGTTGTGACAAATGTCACGGCGGGAGTCCGAAGGAGGCTGATCAGAACCGCGCCCACGCGGGGATGCTTCCGGCCTCGAATCCGGCCAGTCGACTCAATCCAAAGAATCTGTCCGTAACCTGTCGCGAATGTCATCAGCCATATGTCGCGGCATTCATCGGGAGCAAACATTACCAGGCATCGAAAGGTCAGAAGTGGGCCGATCTAAGCCCGAGCTGCAATACCTGTCACGCCCATATGGCCTCCGAGGTGATCTACACACCAGAGCAGACAGCAGAGATGTGCGCGAAATGCCACGACGCCGCCAATTCCGCGTTGCCACGCAATCCGGGGATGGGGACCGGTGCGAATGAGGCCATGCAGGCGATTCGTCGCGCGAGCATGATCGTGGCGTGGGCCGATCGGCTGCTCGATGAGGCTGGCAGGAGGAAGATGGATCCGGGCACGGACCAGGAGGAGATGAAGCGTCTCCGGGCACTGATGGGCGAGGCGAAGGCGGGATTCCATACTTTCGAGACGGGCAATGTCAGGCAGAGGGCCGATGCGGTTTACGAGCAGGGAACGAGACTCAAGGACGCGCTACGCAGGAAGCTCTACCCAAATCAGTAGCGAGGGCAGCAGCGACGGCAGATGAACGCCTGAAAAGTTATGTTAGGACGGCATCATAAATCATCCATTCAACAGATTCCGGGGTTTCGATCACGGAATCTGATCGAGGAACACTTCCATGAAATACACTAAACTGATCATCGTGATGTTCTTCATCGTCGGAATATCGGCGGCGTTACTCAGTTTGAGGTCGGCGGCGGTATCTGGTGCGGCGGAGAGTGCAGCCGGGGTTGCGGTGGCCGGGGAACCCGATAAGCAAGGCGAAGGCAAGTACATTGGCAGCGATAGCTGCGCGGAGTGCCATTCGGCAGAGGCGACATTTTATCAGCTGACGGCTCACAACCGGCTTGGTAAGGATATGCCGAAAGATCGTCAAAGCTGCGAGGCGTGCCACGGTGGGGCACGCGATCACGTCGCCTACTACAAGGAGATCGACCAGCTCCTGAAGGGCGGCAAGGAGTCAGAGGCGACGGTGCTGATGAATAACGAGGGGCGGTCGAAGGCGGCTGGAATGACGGCGATCGACCAGCTCTCTCCGGTCGAATCGAGCAAGGTCTGTCTGAAGTGCCACGAGGGAACACAGGGGCGTGGTGATGAGCGATTCAACTATCGTCGCAGCGAACATTTCCGGAGCGGGGTCTCCTGCGCGGATTGCCATTCGTCGCATTCACCGAAACGGCTCCAGTTCCTGCTGAAGGACAAGGAGCCTGACAGCTGCTACAAGTGCCACTCCGATCAGAAGTCTTCCTTCCAGAAGCCATTTCACCACAAGGTGCCGGAAGGTGGCATGAAGTGTTCGGATTGCCATAATCATCACGGTGGATTCTCACCGCGCAACATGCGCAGCACGGTGACTGGAGATCAGCAGTGCGTCAAGTGCCACGCTGATAAACAGGGACCCTTCGTTTACGAGCATGCGCCGATCAAGGTCGAGGGATGCCAGGCCTGCCATACGCCGCACGGTTCGACCAATCCGAAGCTGCTGGTTCGCAACACGGTC
>JBEIMN010000095.1:0-8506 GCA_040378705.1 Acidobacteriota bacterium | reverse complement strand
GCGTTGATCCCGATCGTCCGCATCATGGCGCTCTTGCCGGACATGTTTGATCCGCTGACGATCAGTACCCGGAGGGGATCGCCAAGGGCGATGTCATTTCTGACGCAGCGATTCGCGGACAGCAACGGATGGCCAAGGCCGATCGCTTCAAAGCAGGCGCCAGCGCCGTCGGCGGCCGGCACAATCTCCGGAAAGACGTGTTCAGGGTTCTCGAAGGCAAACCCGGCGAGCGACGAGAGCGCTTCGAGTTCGGCGACTGCGTCGATCCACGGCTGGATCGACCCGCCGGAACGGGCTCGCCAGCGATCGATTGCGAAGGCGATCTGCGCCGGAATCAGCAGCACGAAGGCGAAGGGCGCGAAGAACTGGTTGCGGGTCGAGTCGAGGATCTCGATCAGCCGTGATAGTCGCGCGATCTGGCGCGATGGCCGCTCGCCGGCGACTTCAAGGTGCTGGCGGATCCGGGAGAGCGGGCCGGAATCGAGCGGCTCCAGTTCAAGCCGGGCGAGGATCGCGGAGAGCAGGCGGAGGTCCCTGCCGGGCCGATCGACCTCGGCGATCGTCTGTGCGACACGCTGCCGATAGACGAAGATAAAGATCGATTCGGCGAAGAGTGCGGCCAGGGCGAGTGTTCGGTACCCAAAGGCGAACCAGAGAATTACCGTCGTCAGGCTCGTCAGGCCAAGCAGCGCCGCGATTACCGGAACTGTTCGTGAGGTGAGTCGCGACTCTGCCGCGCCCCACTTTGCGAGCGCCTGATCATCGACGGCCGCGCGTGTATCGTCGCCGAGCAGCGCGAGGTCTTCGCGCAGCTCGAGCCGGGAACGAAGCTCGTCGATCGCCTGCTGCCGCTCCAATACCGTGGCGGGTGACGATGGCGCGAGGAGCCACTCGGCGAGCCGCTGCTCGCCGGCACGTGTCCGCGCGCGACTAATCAACTCGAAGAGGGAGCCGTGGCCGAAGATGTCGAGGTCGGCGGCGTATGGGTGCGATGGTGACGCGAATTGCTCGCCGGTCGCTCCTTTGCCCGCCCAGCCGTCGTCGAGTCGGGTGAGCGCTGATTGATAATATTCAGTCGCCCGACGAAGATGCTCGATCTGACGAATGATCGACTGATGCCGGATCATCAATACCAGAAAGACGAAGCAGGGAAGGGCGATCAGCCAGGCCGTGACAATGCCTTCGATCGCGAGGACGATCAGGACTGGAATGAGCGCGAAGACGATTCTTCGCCAGAGCCAGTAGCGCCGCCCGATCGATTCGACCGCCGCGAGGGCGGCTTGACGGGTGGTGAGGCGCTGCTGGTATTCGATCACTGGTGTTGTCATGGTCATCTGTCGGCGTTGTTGGTCGGACAGGCTCTGCTCGATTGAGCCAATTAAGCCTGGTAAAATCAGCGGCCAGAGACGCCGCAGCTTATGGGCTGGAAGTATTTCCAGTTACCACCGCGGTCTCATCTCTCCCCACCGACCGTCCGCTTCCGTTATTTCAGGCAAAATGCCACATACTTTCCACCAGAGATCGCTCCGGACTTTCCGCCACCGGCGGCGATCACGACATATTGCCGGCCATTGACCTGGTAGGTCGCCGGCGTCGCGTTGCCCCCTGCTGGAAGGGTCGTCTCCCAGAGCAGGTCACCCGACTTCTTGTCGTAGGCCCGGAACTTTCGGTCAAAATTGGTTGCGCCAATGAAGAGCAGTCCACCGGCGGTGACCAGCGGGCCACCGTAATTTTCCGAGCCTGTATTGCGCATTCCCTTTGCCGCGAGCTCTGGATATTCACCAAACGGGATCTGCCAGGCGATTCGGCCATGATTGAGGTCGATCGCGTTGAGCGTTCCCCAGGGCGGCGCGATCGCCGGATACCCCTCGTGATCGAGGAATCGGTTGTACCCGTCCATCGTGTATTTGAGGTAGTTTGGTGAGTCATCCGGTCGGGTCTCGACGGTGACATTGTCCTTGCCGGTCAGCAGGTATTGAACGATCGCGTCGATCGCCTCGGTCTCGAGGCGAATGAAAGCCGGCATCCGGCCCATGCCCTGGCGAATCAGCTTGTAGAGATCTGCCGCTTCAAATTTCTGATCAAGTTTCGTCAGTGCCGGGAATTCAGGCGGCGTGCCGCGCATATCGGCGCGGTGGCAGTCTGCGCATTCACGCACGTAGAGTTCGCGCCCGTTGAGCAGTTTCTTCTGTTGCGGGCGTGGAATGATGCGGAGGATCCAGGCCATCTCGTTCGAGTTGAGGTAGAGCATCCCGGAATTTGGGTCAAATGCCGAGCCGCCCCATTCCGCACCGCCATCGAAGCCCGGGAAGACGATCGTTCCCTCAAAGCTCGGGGGCGTGAACTGGCCGTTGCTGCGCACTTTCCGGAACTGTTCGAGCGCGATCCGGTGGGCCTCCGGCGTTCGATTGGTCAGCATCTCCTCGGTCAGAACCTGGCGCGCGAATGGCGGCGGCAGGGTCGGGAGCACCTGCCTGGCGGCCAGTTTTTCGCCGTCAATCGTCGAGGGCGGGACGTCACGCTCCTCGATCGGGAAGAGCGGTTCACCGGTCACGCGGTTGAAGAGGTAGAGATGTCCTGACTTGGTCGCCTGTGCGACGGCATCGATTGCCCGACCATTCTGCCTGACAGTCACCAGTACCGGCGCGGTCGGAAAGTCGCGATCCCAGACGTCGTGGCGGACTGCCTGAAAGTGCCATTTCCGCTCACCCGTCGTCGCATCGAGGCAGAGCAGCGTGTTGGCGAACAGGTTGTCGCCGTGACGGTTTGCACCATAGAAATCGAATGAGGCGGAGCCGGTTGGAAT
Organism: Acidobacteriota bacterium; assembly: GCA_040378705.1. Lineage (GTDB taxonomy): Bacteria > Acidobacteriota > Blastocatellia > RBC074 > RBC074 > CAIOZW01. Next base: position 5,700 of record JBEIMN010000095.1, on the reverse strand, counting down.
ATAGATTAAACCACGCTTCTGATCGATCGCCATGCCGGCCCAGTTGTTGGCGCCGCCACTGAATTTCCACGCCTCCTTCGGCCACGTTTCATAACCGTACTCACCCGGCAGCGGAATGGTGTGGAATATCCAGCGCCGTTGCCCCGTCCGCACATCGTAGGCGCGGATATGGCCCGGCGCCCCCGGCAGACCCTCATTGACCAGACTGCCGACGATGAGCAGGTCACGATAGATGATTCCCGGCGTCGTCAGTGAGATCGAGAGGCCTGAGGCGTCACGGTCGAGCCCTTCGCGCAGGTCGATCCTCCCAGATTTTCCGAAGGTCTGAACCAGCCGGCCACTCTTCGCGTCGACGGAGTGCAGCAGATTGCGGTAGCTGAAGAAGATCCGACTCTCCCGGCCATCACTCCAATAGGTCACCCCGCGACTGCGGATTCGCGGTCGCGGCCCCGAATCCTGGAATGGATCGTAGCTCCAGAGCTCTTTCCCGGTCGCCGCATTGAGCGCCAGGACGCGCATCGTCGGCGAGGTCACATACATCACCCCGTCAACGATGATTGGATTGCACTGGATCTCAGATCCCTTCGACGCGTCTCCGGTCTCGAACTCCCAGGCAACTTTCAGATTCCCGACATTCTGGCGATTGATCTGCGAGAGCGAAGAGTAGTGGATGTTCTCCGGCCCACCGCCAAACGCCGGCCAGGTCGAGTAGGCAGACTTTTCACTCTTCTGCCCCTCCGTGCCCGGAAGCAGCCACGCCGTGATTCCAAAGACGATGATGATCGTCGCCGATAGTGAGCGAATGAAGCTTTTTTTGGCCATTTTGAACCATCATTTCCGAAGGGCACGACCAGCGAGGACGCCGGTGTAAAGCCCGTTGTCGATCGCCAGTCTGCCATTGACCAGAACATAGCGCAGGCCGGTCGATTGAATCTCCGGCTTTTCGTAGGTTGCGTTCTCGGCGATCGTCTTCTCATCGAAGATGATCACATCTGCAAAGTAGCCGGTGGCGATCGTGCCCCGCTGTGGGATACGCAGCGCATCGGCGACCTGCCGTGAGCTCGATTCGACCATTCGGGGCAGCGAGATGACTTTGCGCGTCAGCACATAGTCGCGGATCTTCCGTGGATATGTGCCATATTTCCGTGGATGGCCGCTCGATCCGTCGCTGCCGGTCACGACCCACGGCTGTTTCATGAAGTTCTCGATATCCTTTTCGTTCATATTGAACGACGCCACTCCGGCTCCGCCATCGCCGATGATCGCAAGTGCGGTGTCGATCGCCGATTTGCCACGTTCGCGCGCAATCGCATCGAGCCGCTTCCCAATCAGCGACTGGTCACGTGTTCGTGTGATGAGGAGCGATTCAGCGCCGCCACGCCGCTTCAGATTGACCTCCATCTCGGTGACCAGGCGCGGTCGGATCGCCGGATCCACAATCCTTTTCAGCAACTCCGCATTTCCGCCAACCTCCGCCCAGCGCGGCACCAGCGCGGCGGTCAGGCTTGTCCCGGAAGCCGTGTATGGATACTGATTGGCCGTTACCGCGATCCCCTCGCGCCGTGCCGCCATGATGATACTGACCGCTTCGTCGCTCTTTCCCCAGACATCGACCCCGAGCATCTTGATGTGCGAGATCTGAATCGGCAGTTTCGCCTGCCGTCCAATCTCGATCGACTCGCGGATCGATTCGAGCACACCAATGTTATAAGAGCTCTCATCGCGCATGTGTGTGTCGTAGACTCCACCAGACGCGGCGACAACCTTTGCCAGCGCGACTACTTCGTCTGTCTTCGCGTAGCTGCCCGGCGCATAGTAAAGGCCGGTCGACATGCCGAACGCACCCTCTTTCATTCCATCACCAACCAGTGCCCGCATCTTTTCGAGCTGTTCGGCCGATGGCGCACCGTCGCTCATGCCCATCACGCGCTGCCGGACGCTGCCGTGGCCGATGAAGAGAACAGCATTCGTTCCGATGCCCTGATCCTGCCAGCGCGCGAGCGTCGTACCGATCGGCAGCGGCCCGTTGCCGTCATTGCCGGTGACGACTGTCGTCACTCCCTGAAAGAGATAGTTCTGATTGCTCCGGCCTGTCGGCGTGCCCAGATCCTCGGCGGCGTGCGTGTGCGGATCGATGAAGCCCGGTGCAACCGTCAGCCCCGTCGCGTCGATGACCCGCCCGGCTTCCCGCCGTTCCCGCGCCGCGTTCCCGATAAAGACTATCCGATCGCCTTTCACCCCAATATCGGTCACTGCCGCCGCACTGCCGGTTCCGTCAATCAGACGCCCGCCACGAATCAGCAGGTCCAGCTTTTCACTCTGCGCTGAACTGCCCGGATTGCGCGTCGCCACAATAATGATTGCTGCCAGTACTCCAACGAAGATCGCCTTGCCGATGAATCTTTTCATGATCTTATTCCTGACCCATTCCTGACGCACTCAGGATGATTGCTGACACTTTGCCAAAAGGTGAAGTCGAATTTAACCCCATCCAAAAGCCCGAGGCAATGGTAATCAGACGCAGTAGTCGATCAGGGTGTCGACACTGGGGCAAACCGGGCCCGATTTTGATTAATGCACATTCGAGTGCGCAAGGTGTGCGCGCAGGAATTTCCCGGTGTAGGATGCTGAAACTTCCATCACCTCTTCCGGCGTTCCGGTCGCAATCACCGCGCCACCCTTGTCGCCACCCTCCGGGCCGAGATCGATGATCCAGTCGGCCGTCTTGATCACGTCGAGGTTGTGCTCGATCACGATCAGCGATGCGCCACTGTCGAGCAGTCGCCGAAATGATGTCAGCAGCTTGTTGATGTCGTCGAAATGGAGCCCGGTTGTCGGCTCATCGAAGATGTAGAGCGATTTCTCGCCACTCTTCTTTGACAGGTAGGAGGCGAGCTTGACCCGCTGCGCTTCACCACCCGAGAGCGTCGTCGCCGACTGGCCAAGTCGCAGGTAGCCAAGCCCGACGTCGTCGAGCACCTTCAACTTGCCGGAGATTCGCTGCGAATGCGCGAAGAAACCGATCGCCTCGCGAACGGTCAGTTGCAGCACTTCGTGAATATTCTTGCCACGATATTTGATGTCGAGCACCGCGGACTTGAATCGCGTTCCCTTGCACTCCTCACAGACCAGTTCGACATCGGCCAGAAACTGCATCTCGACAGTGACGGTGCCGTCTCCATCGCAGGTATCACACCGCCCGCCGGGGACGTTGAAGGAGAAGTGGCCGGCGGTATAGCCGCGTGTCTGCGCCTCACGCGTCGAGGCGAAGGCCTCGCGGATTGCGTCGTAGATTTTAATGTAGGTGACGGGGTTGGAACGTGGTGTTCGGCCAATCGGGGACTGGTCGACAAGGATTACGTCGTCGAGGTGCTTGCCCCCTTCGAGGCTCGCGAACTGTCCGACCGCGCCCTGCCAGTCTCCGCGCAGGCTTCGCAGTCCGGCGTAGATGCAGTCGTGAATCATCGTCGATTTGCCTGATCCCGAGACACCCGTCACACAGACCAGCATGTTGAGCGGAATCTCGACGTCGATGTTGCAAAGGTTGTGCTCGCGTGCCCCTCGCAGGATAAGCCCATTCCTGCCCTTCGCGCGATGCTCGCGTGGCCACTTGATCTGCTGATCACCACGAAGATACTTACCGGTCAGCGAAGCCTCGTGCTTCAGCAGCCCCTTGAATGTTCCCTCGTAGATGATCTCGCCGCCAAGCTCGCCGGCCCCCGGGCCAACATCGAGCACGTGATCGGCCGCGCGCATCATCTCGGCTTCATGCTCGACCACCAGCACCGTGTTGCCGATGTCGCGCAGGTTTAGCAGCAGCCGGATCAGCCGTTCACTGTCACGCGGGTGAAGTCCGATACTCGGTTCATCCAGCACATAGAGCGCACCGACGAGCGATGATCCAAGATGCGTCGCCAGCTGGATCCGCTGCGCCTCGCCACCCGAAAGGGTCGAGGCCAGTCGGTCAAGTGTCAGATAATCGAGACCAACGTCGAGCATGAACCTGAGCCGTGACCGGATCTCGCTGAGCAGACGCTCGGCGATCGACTGCTCCTCCGGCGTCAGCTTCAGTTCCGCAAAGAAGGTCGCCGAATCACGGAGCGAATCGTGGCAGATGTCCGGCAGTCTTCGTCCACCCACCTGCACATCACGCGCCTCCTGCCGCAATCGGCTTCCACGACAGTCCGGGCAGACCGTGTACCCACGATACTTCGAGAGGAAGACGCGGACGTGCAACTTGTACTTCTTTGTCTCCAGCCAGTCGAACAGACCGATCACTCCGGTATAGTCGTCCTCACCGTGGCTCCCCTCGATTACCGCCCGCTGCTCCTCCGCCGTCAGCTCTCCAAAAGGCGTCGTCATCGAGATTCCACGCTGCCGCGCGAATCTCTTCAGTTCGTCCCGCCACCACTCGAACTGAGGCCTGGTCAGTGGCTCGATCGCCCCCTCGGAGAGCGAGAGCTCACGGTTTGGTATCACCAGCTTCAGATCGAGCCCGATCGTGTTGCCGAATCCCTGGCAGGTGGGGCAGGCGCCAAATGGATTGTTGAAGCTGAAGAGGCTCGGCTCCGGTGGCAGATAGACAATGTCGCACGCCCGACACTCGAAGCGCTCCGAGAAGACAAGCTGTCGCGGCGTCTCCCCGACCGTCTGGATCACCGCCTGACCATGCCCCTCCTGAAAGCAGATCTCGAGCGAATCGACGAGCCGGTTGTGCAGGTCAGACTTCAGCGCCAATCGGTCGACCAGCACGAAGTATCCGTCAAAATTGTCACCCGGAAAGCTGTCCGGCGTCTGCAACTCGATCACCTCACCACTCGCTGCCTGGTAAAGCCGCGTAAACCCACGCTGCATGAGGCTCATCAGGTGCGCCTGAAGGTTGATCGCTGCCGCTTTGGCGGCCAGCTCCTTCGCCTTCGCGCCGATCTTTCGCCGTGCAGGCTTCTTCTCCTTGCCGCCTGTCGCCTCTTCCTCATCCGCCGCCGTAAACTCTGTTCCAGCCGACGCCGGGAAGAGGACGTAGAAACGTGTTCCCTCCGGCAGCTCCATCACTTTATCGGTGATCGATTGTGGCGTCTCACGCCTGACCGTCTCCCCGCATTTCCGGCAGATCGTGCGCCCGATTCGGGCGAAGAGCAGGCGCAGATAATCGTAGATCTCTGTCTGCGTCGCCACCGTCGAGCGCGGGTTGCGCGTCGAGTTCTTCTGACTGATCGCGATCGCCGGACAGATCCCGAGCACCTCGTCGACCTCCGGCTTATCCATCCGCTCGAGAAACTGCCGCGCATAGGCTGAGAGCGATTCGACATATCTCCGCTGCCCTTCGGCGTAGAGGGTGTCGAAGGCGAGCGATGACTTTCCTGAACCGCTCACTCCGGTCACCACCGTCAGCGCATTGAGCGGAATCGTGAAGGAGACGTTCTTCAGGTTGTTGACACGCGCCCCACGGACTATTATTGCCGATAATTCAGACATTACAGCTCTCCGGTATCCTGGTAGTAAGCCTGCCAGCTAAGATAAACCAATCAGCGCAAATCCCGATAATAGCCGTTCGATGGGAGCTTTGACAAACTAGGGCAAATCTCCCACGTGGTTGCTCCGGGCTTTTGCAAAGTCCACTTTTTTCCAGGGGGCGATCGTATTTTTAAGAGTTGATTGCCCTGGGTGCGCGGGCCTCCGGCCCGCATGTCTTCACGATTC
>JBEIMN010000094.1:0-8542 GCA_040378705.1 Acidobacteriota bacterium | reverse complement strand
GTTTCGTGGCGGTTGGGGGGCATCTGCCGTTTGATTTGCGGCTTACTTATTTTTATTGACAGTGGAGGCAGCGGACCTGAGTTCAGTTGGGTGGCTCCAGGTCATTCGCAGAATTCGCGCCGTTCCGCCGCCGGGTACCGAATAGTCTGTCTCCTCGACCATCTTTCCTCCGGCTGCGGTGTAGAAACTGCGTGCGGCGACATTCTTTTCATAGACCCAGAGGAAGACGCCGGCCGTATCGCCGCGCTCGATGAGCGTTGTCGCGAACCTGGCCATGAGTTCACGGCCAATTCCGCGCCCCTTCCATTCGGGGAGGACGTGCAGGTTGTCGATGATCGTTCCCCAGCAGTCGTGTTCGTGCTGAAAGCCGAAGATGAAGCCTGCCGGCTCGCCATCGTGCAGGGCCATCCAGCCGAGCGAGTCCTCGCGTGGCGGTGAAAGTCGTCGTCGCCATTCGCCAAGCCGCTCCTCGGCGATCTCGCCGTCGAGGTATTCGTCGCACATAATCCCACGGTAGGCGGTTCGCCAGCTCGCCCTGTGCATTGCGGCGATCACCTCGGCGTCGCCAGCGTCAATCTTTCGAAAAGTGATCATGCCAGTTCTCCTCGACAGGAAAATTGAGGGGCCGGAAAATAGCCCCGTCGCACCACCCGGTACATTACCAGATTCTGGATTAAAGGTAAGCTTTCGGTGATCCAGTGTGAAATCCCTGTCCTCATATGTCTATCCTCACCTCAGTGAAACACACTTCATCTGAAGAACTTTATGGACTCGGCTTTACCGCAGGATCAGCTCGATCTCAAAAAACATCTATCACTGGCACCATACTCGTCGGTTCGACTTTGTCAATTGCCTGGCGCTTCATCTCAAGATCTATGGTAGCAGATCGGGCAAATCAGAAAAACAATTTATCTGTGTCGAAATCGAGACTTCTCGGGATATAGGGGGATCACTCCCCGTGACTGGTTGCTATTCCTATTTACCAGACTTATCACCCCCTAATTGTCAGCCATCTTCATAGTGCATTTATAATGCGCCCTAGCCAGCTGCTTAAGATTCTGAATGTAAAACTCTTGGATTCTTGACTTTATAGTGCGATTGACCTGATGATTTCTCTGTGGTTCAGCGGTGCGCAGGCCATTGCTATCAAGTCGCCGAGAAATGCTTGTCCGAGTTGTAGTTCAGACGGAAGTACTATACTTGGTTCGCAAAACACCATAAAGATTGTAAGTGCCGTGATCGCGAAAAAATATAAAAAGTGGGATAGCTTTCTGAGAATAACAAAATCCTCATTCATTATATGGACTATTAATATTGTCAAGCCAATAGCTATTATACTGCCAATAATGTGTCTTATAATACTGGCCCCACGTCCTCCTCGGGAGAGTGAATCTCAACTGTGCGTGAAAACTTATGAAATATTTGGACCATTGCATGTCGTTATAAACTGTGACTCATATGAGTTTGTGAAGCTAGCCGATAATCCAGCTCTTTTATTAACGGACGAGCGAAGTAAGTTATGGCAGAGTCGGCCGTTGTATCCAGTTCTTGGTTATTTTGCTGCTATGCCATTTAAGGCGAGTGGAATATTGATACAAGTAGGAATGAGTGTGATTGGCATTAAGGGTGGAATGGTAATAGAGGCATCGGGAAAAAGTGTCAATTTTAATTCTGTTAGATATGAGATTGATGATACAGCTAAAAGCGTCGTAATGGCAGAGGGGAAAAGCATCAATTTTAGTAGCATGATTTCTGGATATCTGGGTTATTTGACAATTAATATGGCATTACTGGTAATTGCGTTAATTATCTTTTGTCGACTATTGTCAAACTCAAGTCAAATTAGCACGTGGCTGATATTCCCGGCTTCATTACTTCTAGTTAACGAGGTGTCTAAAGCATTTTTCTGGACCCCACATCTTCAGATCTTCAATATATTATACCCGATACTCACGATCGGAATCGGCTGTAAAATAATAGAGAACAGAACAATAAGACTAAAGAAGATTCTCCTGATAGGAATGGCAATTGGCGTAGCTTGTCTTATATACGGGGCTTTCATAGTTACAGCTTTTTCTACTGCTGGTGCATTATTGATCAAACAGGAAAGTAATGGAAAGTTTTGGAGAAGCAGGGTGCTGCCGGCTAGTTGTCTATTGCTTGCCACAATTGTTCCAATACTTACTTGGATCGGGATTGTCAAACTTTTCTGCGGTTCATTTTACAGTCATGAGATACAGGTTCATCGGCAATTCGTTTGGATCTTCGATGCCGCTAGACTAGGATGGGTCAATTTCTCGACAGTGGCATTAGCAAATATTAGCACTTTCTATAGTATGCTTGCAGCGGTATCAATCTTTCCACTCTTGGTTTTGGCTACAGTACGTATTAGCGTATCTATATTGCAACCAAAAATGTTAAATATTCCATTGGCGCAGACTCGGAATATCGCTTCAGCAATGGGATGCTATTTTTGTGCGGCGATTCCATTCTATGCACTAATGGGTTTTCACGCCACTCGTCTAGTCTGGTGTTTGACTGTTCCCTTAATATTACTCATAGCAATCGACTTGCGGAATATAGAAGCGAATTATAAGAGCCGAGTTCCTTCGTTGGTCAGCATTATTGTGACTGTACTCTACATTGCATTCTGGACTATGTCAGCAGGCCCATATTCTTGAAATGCGTGATAAAGTTTAGAATGAATCCGGGCTTCGGACTTTTTTGTGGGAAGGGTGAAAAATTTCGTGAGGGGGATGTCCAGGCCTACCACTTCCCTGGGGCACCCTCAACCCCTAATCTCCATCTTTCTCGAATCTCTTGGTCAGCTTCTTCATTTGTCTGTAGCTGACACCTGTCATTTCTGTCGCCTCTTTCAGGGTCAACTCTCTTCTGCCCACCTTTTTCAATACCTTCAACAGCGCTCTTTCCTTCACGCCCATTGTGAGATGCTCGATTTTCCTGGCCCAATTCCTTTTCAGGTGGGGCGACTTTAACAGCGAACATTTCTATTTTGGCAATCAGAGGACATTTCTACTTTGGTACAACGATGGTTGAAAAGGTTCTTGACCGCGGGCGGAGTGATTCATTACTATACTCCCTTTTGATACTTTCATGATTAAGCACCAAAGCTAACAACGATCGAAAAACGAATCGAAAAACGATTGGACATTCGGGTTCGATCGAGGAGTCAGGAGAGAAAAGCATATGGGTATTCAGGCAACGCAGATTCGGAAGGGCATGGTCGTCATGCACAATGGAGCGCTGCACAAGGTAGTCGAATTTCACCATCACACGCCGGGCAATCTTCGGGCAATGGTGCAGACGAAGCTGCGCAATCTGAAGTCCGGCAACACGACGGAGCATCGGTATCGTTCGACGGATGATGTCGACCGTGTCTATCTCGACGAGCAGGAGATGACCTATCTCTACAACGAGGGTGATACGTACCATTTTATGAATACGGAGACCTACGAGCAGGTCGGGCTCTCGGCGGACGATCTTGGAGATGCTACCGGGTACATGCTGCCGGAGACGGTGATCAGCGTCCAGTTTTATGAGGGGGCGCCGATTGGCATTGATATTCCGCCGGTGGTTGAGCTGCTGGTGGTTGAGACGGAGCCTGAGGTGAAGGGGGCGACGGTGAGCAATGTCGGCAAACCGGCGAAACTCGAAACAGGGATCACGCTCCAGGTTCCGGCTTTCATCAAGCAGGGTGACAAGATCCGTGTCGACACGACAGAAGGCCGCTATATGGAGCGCGCGAAGTAGGTACGGCGATGCGCCTCCTCTACAGTCTATTGCTGACGCTGCTGGCGTTGCTGTTGCTGCCATACTTTCTCTGGCAGGGACTGGCGAAGGGGAAATATCTGTGCAATCTGCTGGCGCGGCTCGGATTTGGCCGGGTAAAGGTTGGGGGAGAGGCGGAGGGGCCGGTGATCTGGCTCCACGCGGTCTCGGTTGGGGAGACACTGGCGGCGCGGCCGCTCTGCCGGGCGCTGAAATTGCGGTATCCGGGCGCGCGACTCTTTCTGACAACGACGACGGCGACCGGGCAGGCGGTGGCGAAGGCGCAGGTGCCGGAGGCGGACATCGTTGGTTACTATCCATTTGACTGGACATTTGCAGTCAGGCGCATGCTTGATCTGATTGAGCCGGAGCTGGTGATTCTGATGGAGTCGGAGCTCTGGCTCAATTTTTTGAGTGAGTGTCGGGAGCGCAGGATTCCGGTGGTCGTGGCGAACGGGCGGATCTCGGATCGATCCTTTCCGCGGTCGATGCGGGTCAGGTTCTTTGTTGGCAGGCTCTATCGGCTGGTGACGCGCTTCATTATGCAGAGCGAGATTGATGCCGCACGGGCGATCGCACTGGGGGCGACGGCGGAGCAGGTCGAGGTTGGCGGAAACCTGAAGTACGACGTTGAGCCGGCGACGCCGGGAGCGAAGTCTGGTGCAGGGAGCCGAGGGGGCGAGGTCGGTGGGCTGGCGGTAAAGCTTGGGCTCGCGACGCAGCCGCTGATCATTGCCGGGAGCACGCATCCGGGCAAGGAGGAGATCGTCCTCGCGGCGTTTCAGGAGTTGCGGCGCGGTGGACAGGCGGTACGGTTGCTGATTGCGCCGCGCCATCCGGAGCGTTTTGACGAGGTGGCGGAGCTGATACGGGCGACGGGGCTTGGATTGACGCGGCGCTCGATGGTCGATGGGGCCGCGAGCGGGGATGAAAGCGCAGGGACGAGTGGCGTGATCCTGCTCGACTCGATCGGTGAGCTGGCCTCACTCTATCAGATGGCGACGGTGGTTCTGGTTGGCGGCAGCCTGATGCCGATTGGCGGGCATAACATACTGGAACCGGCGCTGGCCGGAAGGCCGGTCGTCGTCGGGCCGCATATGCACAATTTCAGGGAGATGACGGCGGAGTTCCAGGCAGCGGCGGCGCTGATCCAGATCCGCGGTGGGAGTGGAGAGGTGATGGCCGAGCGTCTGCGAGCGGCTTTGGCATCGATTCTGGGCGATTCGGAGCTGGCGCGGGAGATGGGGGAGCGGGCGCGGCGGACGGTCGAGGCCAATCGCGGCGCCACGACACGGACCTGCGATTCGATTGCCAGACTGCTTGACCAGACTGCTTGGCCAGACTGGTTGGATTGAACTGGGCTTCCTGAGCCGGGCCCCTGCCGTTGGGGCAGGATATTCAGGGAGTGGGAGGAACAGATACTCTGCATGGGTGAGCGGGTGCTGATCAACAGAATCCTATGGCCACTGTTCTATCCGCTGGCGTTGCTTTACGGTGGGCTGGTACGGCTGCGTGCGTCACTCTATCGACTGGGTGTGTTTGAAGTGGCGCGGTTGCCGGGCCGTGTGATCAGCGTCGGCAACCTGACGGTTGGGGGAACGGGTAAGACGCCCTGTGTCGCCTGGATTGCCGGAATACTGCGTGATGAGGGTGAGTCGGTGGCGATTCTCAGCCGTGGTTACCGGCGGCGAAGTCGTGGACGGGTCGAGGTCTCGGATGGGGAGCAGATACTGGCGACGCCGGAGATGGCTGGCGACGAGCCCTGGATACTGGCGCGCGCCTGTCCGGGAGTGCGCGTGGTCGTCGATCGGGAGCGGTACGAGGCCGGAAAATGGCTGAGTGCGAAGGCGCGCGTCTCCGTCTTTCTGCTCGACGATGGTTATCAGCATCTGCGGTTGGGGCGGGATCTCAATCTGCTGCTGGTCGATGCCGGTGATCCTTTGCCGCTGGCGCGGATGGCGCCGTTGGGGCGACTCCGCGAGCCGCTGGTGGCGCTGCGGCGGGCCGACGCGGTCGTTGTGACGCGCAGTGATCAGGATTACGACCGGCAGGCGCTCGACGAGTGTCTGAATAGGTATCTCTGCCCGGGAACGCCCGTCTTTCACGCGACACACGAAATGACGGCAATCTATCGATTGGAGAGTGGTGAGGCCGTCGATCCGCGGAGCCTGACGTCAGAGCCGGTTGCCGCGATCGCCGGCATTGCGCGGCCGGAGCGCTTTTACCACGATCTGCGCGCACTTGGTCTCGACCTCTGCTGGACAAGATCGTTTCCGGATCATCACCAGTATCGCACGGCTGACTGCGACGCCATCATCGCTGGCGCGACCGCCGCTGGCGCGCGCGTGCTGCTGATGACTGAAAAAGACGCCGCCAACTGGCCAGCCCGCTCGCTATCCGCCGTCCCATCTCACCCCTCCCACCCATTTTCAATCCTTGTCGGCCGGATAGAGTTTCGTTGCCGGGAAGTCGAAACGCTGAAAGCTCTTCTCCGCACCGGCAGGTGCTGATCGGATTTCAGGAGTAGATTTATGCAGAAATTGATCGATGACTTTATGCGCCACCTCAAATACGAACGGAACGCCTCTGCGCATACGCTCCGAAACTATGAGAGCGACCTCGTACAGTTCTACGATCACCTCGCGCCAGCCAACAAGGCCAGCAAGGACGGCCAGCGCCGCGAAGTCCCGATCGGCGAGATCGACAATCTGACGATCCGGGAATACATGGCCTCGCTTTATGACAAGCAGCAGAAGAAGAGCTCGATCCACCGCAAAGTGGCGACGCTCCGAACATTCTTTCGCTATCTGTGCCGGGAAGGAATACTCGAGAACAATCCGGCAACGCTGGTCTCAAGCCCACGGGTCGAGCGGAAGCTGCCCAACCATCTGACGATCGAACAGATGGTCAGGTTCATCGAGACGCCGGAGACTGAGACAGTGCTTGGTAAGCGGGATCGTGCGATTCTTGAACTTCTCTACGCCAGCGGGCTCCGTGTCTCGGAGCTGGTTGGACTCAATCTGACCGATATCGATTTCGAGAATCAGACACTTCGAGTCAGGGGAAAGGGGCGTAAGGTTCGGATCGTGCCTTTTGGGGTGCACGCAAAGACGGCGCTCCAGATCTACCTTGGAGTCCGTGGCGAGCTGTTGTTCGAGGCTGAAGCCGAGAAGATCGACCCGAATGCAGTCTTTTTCAACTACCAGGGAACGCGGATCACGACGCGGTCAGTCGGACGAATGCTCGACAAATATGTGAAGATGTGTGCGGATCTGCACCACATCAGCCCGCACAGCCTTCGCCATTCGTTTGCGACCCATCTGCTCGATGCCGGAGCCGACCTGCGCGCCATCCAGGAGCTGCTCGGTCACGCCCGCCTCTCGACTACACAGCAGTATACACACGTCTCAATGGACAAACTGATGGAGGTCTACGGGCGGTCACACCCAAAGGCGTAGCCAAAGGCCTGGATTGAGCCACAACGGGGAAGTGGTTTAATCGGCGGCAATCATATTGAGTTGCTCGAGTTGGGATTTGGAGTGTCAGCCTGGAGCAGCATGCCCATTCCAAGTACGGTTGCCTCGATGCCAAGCGTGGCGGCGGCAACGCGGCAATCGTCACGCAATATTTCGTGCGTTCGATTTCCCACTTCGCGCGTGATCGCTTCGACCAGAAACTGGCGGGCAGCAACGGCTCCGCCAATGGCAACCAGTGAGAGGTTGAGCAGGCTGATGATGTCGGAGATGGCAATGGCGATGAAGATCCCGGTGCGGTCGATCATGAGGCGCGAGAGATCGTCGCCGTTGTGTGCGCAGTCGATGATATCGTCGTAATTGAAGCCTCCACCCGACGCGAGTCGGGAGAGGGTCGAAGTCTTGTCGCGTTCGAGTCGGATTCTGGTGCGACGGACGATATTATCGGCAGAGACGAGCTCTTCGAGTGGGAGTGAGGCGGCGAGGTGTTCGACGTAGATGCTGGTCCGGCCGATTGCTCCGGCCAGACCTGACTTGCCGCGCAGCAGCCGCCCTTCAAGGAAGATGCCGGCGCTGACATTTGCCCCAAGGTGCAGGTAGAGAAAGTTGGAGGTTCCGCGAGCCACCCCGAGGTTGAGCTCCGCGGTCGCGGCGGCGCGGGCATTGTTTTCAATGCGAACCGGCACCCCGAACTCACGCTCGAGCTCGGCACGAAGATCGATTTCGGCCATCTCCGGCAGGTGGGACATTCGCCTGATCCGGCCGGTTGCCACGTCGATCAGCCCCGGGACGGCAATGCCGATCCCCGAGACGCTTTCTATATTAGGATAGGAATCCTGGCCCGACCCGCTGTCTAGACGCTCGGCGAGCGTCCGCGCGATGACGCGACGCACCTGGTCGGCAAGTGCGCGTCCGCTCTTTCGGGAATCTTCAGTGTAGGCTTCGCGACGGAATCCGATTACCTGGTTCGACGCATCGACCAGACCGAGACGGATGACGTAACTTCCGAGGTCGAGGCCCAGTATGGCTGGCCGTGGCGTGGCTTCGTTGTTTGTTTGCTCTACCATATCGTTATCCTGACTGCTGGATCCTGACTGCTGGATCCTGACTGCTGGATCCTGACTACTGACCGGAATATAGCAACGGCGCCGGCTGCTGTCAAATTTTGGGCCTTCCGGGTTTCGTGTGGGTCCCCACCCTGTCAGGAACCCGTCCACCTTCCCAAAATCATTCACGATGACCGCCGGGGCAGGGATTGGGCCTGCCCCGGGTTGCGGCGG
>JBEIMN010000093.1:0-8619 GCA_040378705.1 Acidobacteriota bacterium | reverse complement strand
CGATTATTCTCCCTGCTGACCGGCCTGCTGACCAGCATACTGACCAGCATACTGACCAGCATACTTACTGGGCGAGTACGCGCTTCAACCACTCGACCAGCCGACTCTTGTAGCCGACCCATTCCGGGTGGCCCTCCCAGTTCTCCATGCCGTGCGGCGCTCCGGCCAGCTCGATCGTTTCGTAGCGAGCCTTCACCGCCTTCAGCTTCGCCGCCATTGCCTCGTGCTGCCGGAAGAGCCCGTCAGCCGTCCCACAGAGCAGCAGCAGCGGAGCCATCCCCTCTCCCACCCGATGGATCGGCGAATAACGCGTCAGCATACCTCGCTCCGCCTCTCCCAACTCCGTGATCCCGAAGAGACGTGTCGGGATCGAACGTCGCGAGAGCTGCGTCGCCATCGGCAGGAAATCGTAGACACCATAGAACGAAACAACCGCTGCAACCTCCGGCATTCGCTCCGCCGCGATCTGCGCGACCATCTGCCCGCTGGCCGATTCACCGAGGATCGCAATCCTCCGCCGGTCGATATTGTACCGCTTCGCCTCGCGGTAGACGAAACGGATCGCCTCCCGCAGGTCTGCCAACTGCTCCTCATGCCGCACCTCGGGCGTCAATCGATAGTCGATCGAGAACCAGGCAAAGCCCGCCTCGGCCAGTGGTCGCATCACAGGCGTCAGATAGGTCACCTTATCCCCGGCCTCCCACCCGCCACCATGAACCAGAATGACGGCCGGAAAAGGCCCCTTTTCACCAGCTTCTCCGCTGCCTGTTCTTGCAGGCACCCAGGCGTCGAGCTTCAGTCCCCGAGCTTTGTCGTAGACGATATCCTTCGTCAGTCGAGTCCGCTGATACTCCCCGGGCCCGTCACCCTGCCTCGCCTTGTGATCGACCTGGCGCCTGACCTGGCGATTCAGCCATTCGATCAGCCGCTCTTTGTATCCCCACTGTGCCGGCCACCAGTTCTCCGGACGATGGCTCGCTCCCTCGACTGCCTGGTAGTCACAATTTTGCCCACCCGCATTCATCTCGCGACAGAACTGACTCGCCATCTCGGGGGCGACTTCGCGATCGTCCGTTCCATGTATCAACAGAGTTTTTGGTCCACCCCACGGCTTTGCGCCCTTCGAAATCTGGCCACCTGCCGCTTCTTTTGGCCCCTTTGGCAGCGGATACCTGCCGCCAATCAGGATCTGCGCGCTGACCCGCGCCGCCGGGTCCATTGCGACCATCGCCGCCATGGTCGCCCCCGTATCCTCACCCAGCAGGACGATTCGCTCCGGATCGACACGCAGCTCCCGGGCGTGGCCACGGACGAACTCAATCGCCGCCCGCAGGTCACTTACCGCCCAATCGATCTCGCCGCTCCCATCAAGCCGGTAGTCGATCGAGAACCAGTTGTACCCCGCCTTCGTCAGCAGCTCCAGAAATTGACCGACATACGAGACCCGGCTGCCACTCGTCCAGCCACCACCGTGAATGACGATTACCGCCGGTCGTCGCCCCGTCCCTGGCTGCTGATAGCCATCCATCTCAAGCGCCTTCGCCCCCACTCGCCGGTAGACGATCCCGTTGATCGTTCCCGGAATGATGACGTCGCCCTGCGACTTGTCACCCTCTGGCGCCCCCTGCGCTTTTTTCACAATCGCTACCCCTTGCGAAAAGCCTGGCGTCGCCCAGCCCATCACCACAAACACCACCAGCGGGAATACCAATATTCGCCAAAATTTTCCACTCATTTCACCGTCGATCCTGGTCATCACCTTACTCCCCCCACCACAAGGTTCCGTTGACGGCTTTCAATGCCGTAAAAAAGTCCATCATAGTCCGAGTCCTCAGTCAGTGCATATTCAGATTGTTGAGTTTGAGCCTCCCGCAGGTTACTCCAACCGTTACGCTGTTGTATATTGTTGTTTTTCAGATTGCCAGTTTGCCAGTTTGCCAGTTTGCCAGTTTGCCAGTTTGCATACTCAGACTGGCGCCAAAATTTATCGCTGGTTCAGCCGGGAGCGGGCTGCTACCTTTTCCGGCTGGCCTGTCATCTGCGAGCCTCAGATCTGCAACGAAAAGTTGATGAGCGGTTAAAGGCTGACGAAGTCGAACGATCTCCCGGGAGAGTTGAAAACACGAAAATGATCAGCTTTTCCCATCACTTTGACAATTAGGATATTCGCTGTTTATGAATGGAATTGTAATGAGACACCTCTCAGTCCCGATCATCCTGCTCCTTCTCCACGCACTGCCAGCCATTGGTCAGAGCCGGAGCGTTAAACCGGCTGGCCGGCAGGCTCCGGCCCGGCAGGCTCCAAATTTGACCGCGCTTCAGGCCGCCGTTCGTGCGCGGCCGAATGATCCGCGTGCCCATCACGCACTGGGCGTCGCCCTTGCGACAAAGGGACAGTACGGGCCGGCGATCGAAGAGCTGAAGCAGGCGGTCAGTCTTGACGCCGCTTTTGTCGAAGCGTGGGGAGATCTTGCCGCCGCCTGCGAGCAGAAGGGCGATTTTCAGCAGGCGCAACAGGCCTATTCACGCGCGGTCGAGATCGATCCGAAGAATGCGGATCTCCATATCTCACTTGGATCGCTCCTCCACCGGCTGCAACTGCTCGACGCCGCCGCCGGTGAATTTCGCTATGCCGCCCAATTGAGACCCGATGCGGCTGAGATTCGGACCAACCTTGGATTTGTCCTCGGTCAGCTTGGCGATCTCAAGGGCTCTTTACAGGAGTTTGAAGCGGCGGTACGCCTCAAGCCCGACCTTGCCGAAGCCCACTATTTTCTCGGTCTTGGACGCATGATGTCGGAGGATCTCGACAACGGAATTCTCTCCCTCCGCCAGGCGAGCCAGCTCAAGCCGGGTGAGGTCGATAATCAGACTTCACTCGCCGTCGCCCTGATGAAGCGTGCGCGGCGTGATGACCTCAACGAGGCGGTACTGGTTCTGCGGCGCGCCGTTCAACTCAAGCCGAAAGTTCCGGAGATCCTGACCACCTATGGCGTCGCACTCCGCGAGACCGGACAGTTTGAGACGGCGGCGAGCGTGCTGAAGCAGGCGATCCAGCTCAAGCCGTCACTAATCGAGGCTCACAACAACCTTGGGCTTGTCCATCTCCAGCTCAAGGATTACCAGGCGGCAGTCGCGGAGTTTCAGGAATCGATGAGGATCGATCCCCAGAACCATGCGGCGCGGCTCAACCTTGGGTTGACCCTTACCCAGCGCGGAGATCTCGCCGGCGCGATCCGGGAATACGAGAAGCTGATCGAGTCAAATTCGGATTCAACCGATCTGTCAAATCTTATCGACGCCCATTACAACCTTGCACTCACGCTGCGTCGCGGCGATAACCGTCAGCGGGCCCTTGAAGTTCTGCGAAAATGCCATTCCCTCCAGCCTGATTTTGCCGATGCCTGGTTCACGGAGGGTGAAATCGAGTATCAGCAGGCAAATTTTGACCAGGCTCTGACAGCTCTTCGGACAGCCATCAGTCTGCGTCCAACCGATGGTGAGTATCGATACGTCGCCGGAAATGTGCTTCTCCGGAAGGGGGAGATCGACCAGGCCATCGAAGAGTACCGCACCGCGATCAGGCTTGCTCCAGGCAGCCACGAGATGCACAACTCTCTTGGCGCGGCCCTTCGCCAGAAGGGAGACCTTCAGTCGGCGCGGGTTGAGATGCAGGAGGCGGCGAGGTTGCTCAAACTCAAGCAGGACCAGGAGGCCGCCGCAACGGCAATCAGCGTCGGACAGCAACGTCTGAAGGAGGGCCGGCTGGCCGATGCGCTGACACAGTTTGAGACCTCAACCCGTCTCGCTCCGCAAATGGCCGAAGGCTGGTTCTATCTGAGCCTGACCCTGAGCCGGAAGGGACAGCTCGCCGAATCGAGGAAGATTCTCACCCGCGCGATTCAACTCGATCCGAATATCGAACGACGGCTTGGCGGAAAGCCCTGATCGCCAACTGCAAACCAAAAGAGTCGGAGAGGGGCCATCTCTGCCCCTCTCCACCCGACTATGAGCCATTCGCTTCGGCCTGGCCCACTCCGGCCTCGCCCAGAATGAAGGCGTAATCGAACGCCGTATCACGCAGCCTGTCATACCTTCCGGACGCCCCACCGTGGCCGCCGGGCTCCAGCTTCACCTTGAAGAGCAACGGATTCTGATCCGTCTTCATCGTCCGCAATCGCGCTACATACTTGGCCGGCTCCCAGTACATAACCTGCGAATCGTTGAGCGATGTCCGGATAAGCATTGTCGGATAGCTCTGGCGCCCGATATTCTCGTACGGCGAATAGCTTCTCATATAATCGTAGGCGGGCTTCTCGTTCGGGTCCCCCCATTCGAGATATTCGCCGACGGTCAGCGGAAGGGAAGCGTCGAGCATTGTATTCATGACATCGACAAAGGGGACGTAGCTAACGATCGCCCGGAAGAGATCGGGTCTCATGTTCGCGACGGCGCCCATCAACAGCCCACCGGCGCTTCCACCTGTAATGACAAGGCGCTCAGCTGTCGTATCGCCACTGCTGATCAGATATTCGGCGCAGGCAATGAAGTCGGTGAAGGTATTCTTCTTCAACATCATCTTGCCCTGGTCATGCCATTCCTTGCCCATTTCGCCTCCACCGCGAATGTGCGCAACGGCATAGATCACTCCGCGATCGAGCAGGCTCAGCCGGTTGGAGGAGAAGTCGACATCGTTTGAGATACCGTAGGAGCCATACGCTTCAAGCAGGAGCGCGCTCGGCCCGTCGCCCCGCAACTCTTTACGGTAGACGATCGAGATCGGAATCCGTCTCCCATCGCTCGCCGTCGCGAAGCGTCTCTCTGACTCGTAGGCGGCCGGATCGAAACCACCCAGTACCGGCTGCTGCTTGAGGAGATTTCGCTCCCGGCTTCTGACGTCATAGTCGAAGACCGTCCGTGGTGTCACCAGTGATTCGTAGCTGAAGCGGTAGGTTGTCGACTCGAACTCCGGGTTCACCTGCGGACTGGCGACATAGACCGGCTCTGGAAGGTCGATCGAGTGCGAAAACCGCTTCTCATTCCCCCCGCCGCCGCTCCCGTCCCCGCCATTTTGCCCATTTTCGAGGTCTTGAGGGTAGTGGACACTCATCCGGCTCAGTCCATCCTCGCGCTCGATCGTCAGAAAGTGGGTCGCGAAGCACTCGACATCCTCGATCATCACCTCCGGTCGGTGTGGGACGACCTCTCGCCAGCCCGCTGGTGAGGGATCGGTTACCGGCACTGTTACCAGCCGGAAATTCTTTCCCTGATCATTGGTTCTGATGTAGAAACTCTCTCCGCGATGATCCAGATAGTATTCGTGATTATCCCGTCGCGGCAGGATCAGCTGTAAATCCCCGTTCGCCCCGACAGTGCTGGTCGCACCTATTTCAAGAACACGAACCTCGCTCGTCGTGAAACTGGAGGAGGTCAGTACGAGGTAGTGACCACTCCGCGTCCGGTCGACACCGAGCCGGTACAATTCGTCATTCTCTTCATAAAGCAGTTCCGGCTCGTCGGGAATCTCCGGTGACTCCCCTCCAAATGCGAGGCGATAGAGCCGGTTCGAACGCTTCGTCACCTCCTCTTCCTGCGTGTAGAAGATGGTCTGGTTGTCGGCGGCCCACGCTACTCCGGTTACTCGTTCCGCCAGTCGCTCCGTGATCCGACCGGTCTGAAGATCCTTCACGAATAATGTATATTGCCGAAATCCGCTCTCGTCCGTCGTAAAGGCCAGCCAGCGACCGTCATCGCTCACCTCGTATGCCCCAATACTGAAATACTCCCGCCCCTCGGACATCAGGTTCAGGTCCAGTGTCACCTCTTCGGGAGCGTCAAGGCTGCCACACTTTCGTGCGTAAATTGGATACTGCCGGCCGGTTTCGGTTCGGGTGTAATAGTAGTAGCCCCCCTTCCGGTAGGGAACATTTTCATCCGTCTCCCTGATTCGGCCGAGCATTTCACGGTAGAGATTCTCCTGGCTGTCCGCCGTTGCCCTCATCAATCCATCCGCGTAATCATTCTCCGCCTTCAGGTAGGCGAGAATATCAGGATCACTCTTTGTCTTGTCGGCCATCCAGCCGTACTCGTCGATCTCCTCATAACCGTGGATCACCTTGATTGTCGGAATCCGCTTCGCTACCGGTGGTATCAGCGTCTCTTCTTTCGTCATCGTCCGTCCTGTAACTATTGGTATCAGCAGTATTGATAATTGAATTGTTAGTAATGGTCGTGCACTGGCCGCATGTGCCGCCATTCGTCTCAACCGGCGCTGGCCGATGCCGGCGCCCATTCTAGCCATTCCTGCAAATTTTCGCGACAGTAGTCGCGACATTGGGCGTGACATTGGACACGACGGTGGCCGCGACAGTGGCCGCTCGGAAATGGAGAGACATTGTCTCAGATCGGATTCAAAGATCAAGCGTCCCCCTTTCTGTCACCGTCCCTCCCGTGATAATATTTGTTGCATTTGTGAAACAATGTTTCGCGTTGCAGACTGCCAGAGATTGTCGGCGATCATCGGAGATTACTCGATTACGAGAGAGAGGAGGGCTCGATTTATGACAGTGATAAAGGATCTCGGGGGGGATTTGGAGGTTGATCCGGAGGTTGAGCAGGAGGAGTGGCGGCAGGCGCTTGGTTTTCCATCGCCGGCGGACAATTATCGGCGCGGACGGCTCGACCTTAATCGTCAGTTGGTTCCACATCCGGCGGCGACATTCTTTGCACGGATGGCAAGTGGAAGCATGATTGAAGAGGGGATTGGGGAAGGGGATCTGGTGGTGATCGATCGCGCGGAGAGGATTGAGCCGGGCCAGATGGTGGTTGTCCGGGTCGGAGCGGAGATGTTGATTCGGAAGCTGGAGAGGCTTGGCGACGGGCTGGCGCTGACCTGTGGTGACACGGCACCGCTGCTGTTGACGGCGGAGCTCGACTGGGAGTTTTGGGGGCGTGTAATCTATTCAATCAGGAAGCACTAAGGGTTCCCGCTGGCCTGTAAAAGTGCGGATCAATTGCCGGAAATTTATAGGCCCGACCCGGTGCAGAACAGACTGGAGGTGAAGGTGAGTCGGGTCATTGCGTTGATCGACGCCAACAACTTTTATGCCTCGTGTGAGCGAGTCTTCGACCCGCGGCTGGTTGGGAGGCCGGTGGTCGTGTTATCTAACAATGATGGGTGCGTGATTGCGCGATCGGCGGAGGCGAAGGAGCTGGGAATTGGGATGGGAGAGCCCTTTTTCAAGGTTCGGGACCTGGTTAAAGAGCAGAATGTAGTCGTTCGATCGAGCAATTACGAGTTATACGGCGACATGTCGTCGCGATTGATGGATGTTCTCGAGCAGTTTTCGCCGGATTCCGAGGTCTATTCGATCGACGAGGCCTTTCTCGAGCTTGAAAAGTCGGCACCGGGGGAGTTGCGGAAGCTGGGAGCGGAGATTCGTGACCGAGTACGGCGGCAGACGGGGTTGCCGGTATCGGTAGGGATTGCCGAGACGAAGACGCTGGCCAAGGTGGCAAACCATCTCGCGAAGCGTTCACGGCGTGCCGAATCGGTACTGAATCTGGTCGAGTCGTCCTACCTCGATCTGGCGCTTGAACGGACGCCGATCGAGGAGGTCTGGGGGGTTGGCCGCCGCCAGTCTGCGCGGCTCCGTTCCTATGGTATTCTGACCGCACTCCAGTTTCGTGCCGCCGATGATGACTGGGTGCGGAGGAAGATGACCGTGACCGGACTGCGGACCGTGCATGAGTTGCGCCAGATTCGGTGTCTCGAACTTGGGCAGAGCCATGCACATCAGCACAGCATCATTGTCTCACGCTCCTTTGGTGAGGCGGTCTGGTCGATTGAAGAGCTGCGGGCGGCGATCTCCCATTTCACGACCCGTGGGGCCGAGAAGCTGCGAAAGCGTCGCCTCGCCGCGGCGGCGTTGTCGATTTTTGCCAGGACGGGCCGCTATAAATTTCAGCCGTCAGGCCAGGCAGGCCGATCCGGACAGGCGGCCGAGCCATTTTCAGGATCGGTCACCGTTGACCTCGGACTGGCGACGGACAGTACTCTCGAACTGATGCAGGCCGCACAGCAGGCGGTCTCCGCGATCTATCAGCCAGGTATTGGCTATCGCAAGGCAGGGATAATACTGACCGGGCTTGCCCCGTCCGACAACGCCCCACTTCGTCTCTGGGATACGGCACGGTATGAGCACGAGCGGGAACTGATGTCACGGATCGACGCCATCAATGCGCGCCACGGCCAGGATACGGTTCGGTGTGGTATCTTTCAGTCAGAGGGGCGCTGGCTGGCGCGGCTTGATCAGCGGTCGAACCGTTTCACGACCAGGTGGCCCGAAGTCATGACCCTTCGCTGATTGAGCCGAATGGTCAGAGGCCGACTTTAGCCAGTTTTAACCTGCCAGTTTTAACCTGCCAGTTTTAATCTGCCAGTTTTAATCTGCCAGTTTTAATCTGCCAGTTTTAATCTGCCAGTTTTAATCTGATGGTTCAGCTTGAACGGGTGAGCGCCGGTAAATCGGGTTGAGCTGGACAATCTTCTTGCATTTTGGCAATCCGGAAACTACTGTTGGGCCTGGTTAGGGGGATAGAAAGAATGCTGATGCCCGG
>JBEIMN010000092.1:0-8666 GCA_040378705.1 Acidobacteriota bacterium | reverse complement strand
TCGTGCCGATCCAGAGATCGCCGGCCACATCGCGATGAAGGTCATCAATGCTGCCGAGGGCAAGCCCGTCACCCTGCGAAAAGTGACGGATCAGGCCGGTTTCCGGGTCGAGCTGGTCGAGGCCACGCGAGGTGCCGGCATAGATTCGCCCAAAATTGTCATCGATAAGGCTCGTCACGCGGTTGGAGATCAGCCCCTCCGACGTTCCGTAATATCGGTAACTGACCGGCATACTAGTCGGGCCAGCCGGGCGAAATAGCCCTGACTGTGCAAGTGGATTGTCGATCCGGATGAGCCCCTCGGTGGTCGAGGCGGCCCAGAGGTGCCCTGCCCGATCGAAGAGAATATCCTGGATATTTCCTCGCGGCGATGACGCGGAGTCGGCGAGGATCGTAATTTCGCCATTTTGATAGCACGCCAGCCCGGCCGTGCCAATACCATTGCTCAACCCAAGCCAGATCGCCCCCTGCCGGTCCTCTCTGATCGCGGTCACCTGCCGGTTTCCAAGCCTGTCCAGGCCACCCTGACGCGAGACCGGTCGAATCAGGTTCGAAGCCCGCTCCCAACGGTCGAGGTGATTGATCTTATTCTCACTGGTCGAAATCCAGATATCACCCCGCGAATCCTCGTAAATCCGGATAACAGAGTTGTTGGCAAGTCCGTCTTCCCGCCGAAAGTGATCCTTTGGTCGAACCGACCCGAGTTGACTAACCGAAACAGCGGGAAAGCGATAGAGTCCGGATTGTGTCGGAACCCACCAGTCCCCAAGATGATCCTGAAAAACAATCTGATTCCAGCCGTAGGTGAACGAAACACCACGCGGTACATTCGGGCAGACCCAGACAACCCGGCCTCGTTCGAATGTGCCGACACGCCACTGGTAGTCCTCTGCCCCCACTACTCCCCTCATCTGCGGACGGCTGGGAACATAGCCGGCAAGCAGCTTCTCACCACTCCGCGTCTCGCTGACCGAGACGATCGAGATGATGCCGTCAGCCCGACCATAGGTTGTAAATCCATTACTAACCCATTTCATGAGTCCGGCGTTGGCCGTCCCAATCCAGATGCTGCCAGCGGGACCACTGATGATCGAGGTCAGATAGTAGTCGCTCAGACCATTCTCGATCAGAAACCTGTCAACCCTGCCAAGCCCGCCGTTCTGATCAAGCCGAAAGCGCGCCAGGCCACGATCAGTTGCGATCCAGTATTGTCCATCGTCAGTCAGACAAATGTCTCGAACCCCGTCTCCGGGAAACCCCTGGGCGGAGGAGATACGGCGTTTGACGATCTGTCGCCCCGGCGAGGCGAGCGGATCGAGCTCAAAAAGTCCATGTCCGGTTCCGGCCCAGAGGCGCCCGGAACTATCCTCATAGATCCTTGAAACCTCCTTATCAGGCAGCCCCTCCAGCCTGCCGTAAGTAGTGGCTCCCCGCTGTGGATCGTAGCGAATGATTCCTGCCGAGAGTCCGAGCCAGACGATGCCATTCCGGTCGGCGATCATCGATCTGATATAGCGGGTTGAGTCGTCCGGTGAGACGAGCGACGTCTTCTGCAGGCTGAAGGTCCCATTCTGCCCGGTGAGTTGAAAGAGTCCGATTGCGGTTCCACACCAGATCGACCCTTCCGGCCCGCGCGCAAGCGAGATCACCGGGCGATCCTGCTTGTCGATCGGCAGTTGGTAGAGGGTGAACATCGGAACCTGCCCGTTGATCGCATAGCCTGTTCGCCCGTTCGGAGTTCCGTTTGGATTAAACCTAACGAGTCCGCCATTCGTGGCCAGCCAGTAATGACCATCTTTAGTCTCGATCAGATCACGGACATTGCGAAAACGAAGCCCCTCGTCGTGCCCGAAATTGGTAAAACCGTATCCGTCAAAGCGTGAGAGTCCGTCATTGGTGCAGATCCAGATAAACCCGCGGGAGTCGACGACGATCCGATTGACAAAGTTCTGCGCGAGGCCGTCAGCGGCCGAATATTTGCGGATCGGATAGAGTTCAGCCTTTACCGGCCGAATCGAAGGAAGGTGGAAGAGCGAAACTGCCGCAATAAGCGGAAACAGCGCGATTCGCAAGAGCGAGAAGAGACGCATCGGTATCCCTCGAAAATTCTTACGTCACAGTTGAGCGTGTCCTCAGATGAGCGTCGCCGCGTGGCGAAGCCGTTCAACGGTTCGTGACTGGCCGATCGCGACAAAGACATCGAACATCCCCGGGCCGACCGATTGCCCCGTCAGCGCGGTACGCGACCCATTGATCAGCAGCCCCGCCTTGACTCCCTGCTGCTCGGCAAAGGCGCGAAGGGCCGCCTC
This sequence comes from Acidobacteriota bacterium, assembly GCA_040378705.1. Lineage (GTDB taxonomy): Bacteria > Acidobacteriota > Blastocatellia > RBC074 > RBC074 > CAIOZW01. The sequence continues at coordinate 6,358 of JBEIMN010000092.1, read as the reverse complement.
CGTCGACTCGTGCGTAAACTCATCGAGCGTCGCAAACTGGTCGGCCAGCGCCGGCAGGAGCGTCGCGAGCGCCGGGTCCTTGCGCAGGTTCTTTGCCACCGCCGCCTCGTCATAGGTGAAATCGAGACCATCGACGATGTAGGGTCGACCGAGCGTCGCAAAATCTGTCAGCGTGCGGTAACGGTCACGAAGAATACCAAGCGTCCGCAGGATCTCCGCTCTCCGTACGCCGTCAAACTCGTCATTCCAGAGACAAGCCTTTTCAAGCTCGACCCTTACCAGTGGAAGGAGCTCTTCGAGCGGCATGGACTTGATATACTCGCCGTTCATCCAGAGCGCCTTCTGGTCAGTCCAGTTTCGCTCATCACCCTCGTTGAAGTTGAAGACAGCGTTCGATTTATGAATGCGATCCAGCGAAAAGTGTTCGATCAGTTCAGCCCGCGAGAAGATCTCACGGTCCCTGAACTCGGCGCTGTCCGGCGCCCAGCCGAGCAGCGCGAGAAAATTGAGAAAGGCCTCGGGGATGAATCCGCGGTCACGATAGGCGGTGACACTGACGATCTCACCGTGCTTGCGCTTCGAAAGCTTCTCCTTGCTCGGAGCAAGAATCAGCGGCAGGTGCGCAAACATTGGCACAGGCTTGCCGAGTGCCTGATAGATGAGGATCTGCTTGTGGGTATTCATCAGGTGATCCTGACCACGGATGACGTGCGTGATCCCCATTTCGATATCATCGACGACAACGCACAGGTTGTAGAGGGGGTGACCGTCGGTCCGCAGCAGAACGAGATCCTCGATCTCGCGGCACTCGCGCTCCTGGAGACCGAAGACGCTGTCGACAAATGACGTCTTCCCTTCCTGCGGGACCTTGAATCGGATGACGTGAGGCTCACCCGCCGCCGCCCGCGCGTCAGACTCAGCGCGTGGCGTGTCGCGCCACGGATTGAGAAGAGCCGGCTGACGCGCGGCTTCGGAGATCTGCTGCTTGACCTCGGCGTCTGTCCGCTCCGCCTTCGGCGTGAAGTCGCGATAGGCCCAGCCAGTATCGAGCAGTCTGTGCGCCGCCGCTCGATGCTGTTCAACGTAGTCGGACTGAAAGAACGGCCCCTCGTCATAATCGAGCCCCAGCCACTCCATCCCCTGCAGAATCCCCTCGACCATCGCGGTGCTCGAACGCTGCAGATCTGTATCCTCGATGCGCAGGATGAAGACTCCTCCGTGGCGGCGGGCAAATAGCCAGTTGAAAAGCGCCGTCCTGGCTCCGCCAACGTGAAGATAGCCGGTCGGCGATGGGGCGAAACGTACCCTGATTTGTGACATATTCTTATTACCTGAAATTAATGCTAAAACTCTCGCTGCAATTTATGCTGCCATTTATGGTGAGTAAGTATTGGGAGGCGTCTCCGATCGGAGCTGCCGGCTCAGCGCGAAGCTGTGCCGATCGATCGCCCGGTCGGTTGCCAGCACTCCGTCAAGATGATCGATCTCGTGCTGCAGAAGCTCGGAGAGGTCTTCACGGGCGACGAGCGAACAGCTCCCCCCTGCCAGGTCTTCGTACTCAACCTCGATCTCGAGGTGACGACGAACCCGCACCATGAGATCAGGAAAGGAGAAGCAGTCGTCCCAGAGCTCGATCATCTCCGGACTCGCCCTGACAATCCGCGGGTTGATGAGCGGGGCCGGACCAAACGTTCCGGCATCCTTCAGGCTACTCAGGCCATTCAGGCTACTCAGCCCATTCAGGCCATTCAGGCCCATCGTACTGGTCTGCATATTGAGAAAGATGATCCTCAACGGTCGGCCGATCTGTGGCGCGGCGATCGCTCGTCCGAATCCATGCCGAAGCCTGAAATCGGCGAGCGTCTCTCCGAGGTCAGTGACAGTCTCCCGCACCTCCGGCGCCCCAGCCCGCTCAACCGCCGCCGAGGGCTGCCAGAGCTGCTCATTGCCAAGCAAAAGTATCTCTCGTACCGCCATTGGGCCTCCTGGTAATTGGCCAGCTAATTGAGCAACAGAAGCGCTCAGTTTACCAGACTTCATCGTTAGAGAACATTATTTCAGTGACGCATCCCGATCAGTTCACGAACCCGCGCCAGATCCTCTGCCGTATCGACCCCGATCGAGCGATGGTCAACGCGGACAACCCTGATCCGCACCCCATACTCGAGCGCCCGAAGCTGTTCGAGAGCTTCGGCCTCTTCGAGTGGAGTCGATCGCCACCGGCTGAACCGAAGCAGAAGATCGCGGCGATAGACGTAGAGTCCGGTATGGCGCGAATAGGCGGCGAGCAGCGACTTCACGGCGTCACACGACGACTCTTCGAGCGCGGCGCGAAGCGAACCGGCCGCCAGAACGGCCGCGCGCGGAAACGGAATCGGGTTTCGCGAAAAATAGAGCGCGTCACCGGCAAGGCTGGTAACGACCTTGACGATGTGCGGGCTGAGCAGGTCGTCGATCGAGTCGATCGGCTCGCTGGTCGTCGACATCTCAAGCGTCGGATCGGCGAGCAGCGGAGCGATCGCCGCCTCGACCGTTGCCGGCTCGATCAGTGGTTCATCCCCCTGAATGTTGACGATGATCCCGGCATCGATCCGCGCCGCAACCTCTGCGAGACGGTCGGTCCCGGTGCGATGCGCGGCCGAGGTCATCATCGCCTCCGTTCCAGCCGCTTCGACGACACGACGGATCCGATCATCGTCCGTCGCGACGATAATCCGGTCGATTCCTGAAACCAGTCGCGCCCGATTGACGACGTGCATAATCAGCGGCACCCCGCCAATCTCCAGCAATGGCTTCCCCGGAAGCCGCGTCGACTCGTAGCGGGCCGGAATTATTGCAGTTATCAACTCTCTCACCTCAATCCCCCGTTGTCAGAATCCGGCAATCATTCCGGTACAAACAACTTTCATTTTAAGCAATAAATCATTAATATGGCTATTCGTTCGACGTGTTATATTAAGATTGATTTCGCACTTGCGCTCAGCGGGTCTCAACGAGTTATTCAGGATACTATCATTATGGCATTTTCAACCAGGGCGATTCATGCGGGACAGGATCCCGATCCAACCACCGGGGCGGTGATCGTTCCGATCTATCAGACATCGACATATGTTCAGGAGTCTCTCGGGAACCACCGTGGCTTCGAGTACGCGCGAACTCAGAACCCAACGCGTCTCGCCCTTGAAAATAATATCGCCGCCATCGAGGGCGGGCTTGCCGCACACTGCTTCGCCTCGGGAATGGCAGCAATCGACACGGTCATGAAACTACTCCGGTCGGGAGATCACGTGATCGTCTCTGAGAATACTTATGGTGGAACCTATCGGCTCTTCGAGCGCGTGCTCCGGAATTTTGGTCTCGACTTCAGCTATGTCGACACGACAGAAGCGGTCAATGTCGACGCGGCGTGGCGTCCCGAAACGAAGATGGTCTTTCTGGAGACTCCGACCAATCCGCTCATGGCGATTGCCGACCTCGAGGGAATTGCACGGCTCGTCCACGACCGAAATGGCCGACTGGCAGTCGACAATACCTTCATGAGCCCGTACCTCCTTCGACCGATCGAATGGGGAGCCGATATCGTCATCCATTCGACAACCAAATATCTGAACGGGCACAGCGACAGCGTTGGTGGCGTCGTAATCACGACACGGCCAGAGGATGCGGAGCGGATCGGATTTCTGCAGAACGCCGTTGGGGCAATCCTCTCGCCATTCGATTCATTTCTGATCACGCGCGGGATCAAGACGCTTGCCGTTCGCATGCGGCAGCACGACGAGAATGGCCGACAGGTCGCGCGTTTTCTGGCCGACCACCCGGTGGTCACACACGTTCACTACCCTGGATTGGCGCAACACCCGCAGCACGAACGCGCACGGAAGCTGATGGACGGTTTCGGAGGAATGATCGCCTTTGAGACCGGCTCTCTTGCGGCGGCGCGAACTGTGTTGGATAATGTCAAGCTGTGCGCGCTGGCTGAGAGCCTTGGGGGTGTCGAGACCCTGATCAGCCATCCCGCGACTATGACACACGCCTCTGTCCCGGAGTCCGAGCGAGTCCGGATGGGCATCACCGACGGACTGGTTCGAATCTCCGTTGGGATCGAAGATGTCGAGGATATCATTGCAGACCTTGACGCAGCCCTGCGGCTGGTGCAGCCCCGCAGCTGATAACGACGGCTGAATTAATAATTAATACGGCTGAAATTAAGCAGCTGAAACAAAACAGCTGAAACGATTATGACCGAGCTTCCAACCATCAACCTTACGCTGTTCGCACAGACCGATATCGGACTGGCGCGAAGTGGGAATGAGGACAACTTTCTGATCATCGACCTCTCGACCGGGCGGAGTTGGACGGCGATGGAGGAGGAACCCTCTGACCTTGTGACCTGCGAGCAGGGCTATTATGGCACGCTGCTCGCGGTCTCGGACGGAATGGGAGGAGCGCTCGCCGGCGAGGTCGCCTCGCGAATGGCGGTCGAGACGGTTCGTGATCGAATGTTGCAGCTGCAGGCTCACGCGGTCTACGGCCAGCTTTCTTTCGCCGAGAGACTGCGCGTCGCAATCGAGCAGGCAAACGACCTGATCCACTCCGAGAGCCTCTCCAATCCACTCCACAAGGGGCTCGGTGCGACCTTCACCGCGGTCGCGACAACTGAAGGCAACGCCTATTTTGGGCAGGTTGGAGACAGCCGGGCATACCTTATCCGGCGTGGGGCCATCCACCGCATCACGAAGGACCAGTCACTGGTTCAGCAACTGATCGATGCCGGACAGATTACAGAGGAAGAGGCTGAGACACACAGTTATCGCAATGTCATCCTCCAGGCGCTTGGCGCGCACGCGACGGTCAATGTCGAGGTCAACACACTCTCACTCTGCCTGAACGATATACTGGTTATTTGCAGTGACGGACTCTCCGGAAAGATCTACGAAGACGAGATCGTGCGGATCATCGAGGACGCGGATACCTTCCAGGTTGCCTGCCAGCAGATGATCTACCTCGCAAATAGCCGTGGCGGCGAGGACAATATCACGGTGGTCATCGTCCAGTTCGCAGGTGGAGGGCTGCCAGCAGCGGAGATCGTGACCCCGCGCGCGCTGCCAAGATCTCCGTCGACGCCGACTCGAATCGACTGGGCAACCAAAGAGGCAGACGCGGGTGATACGTCAGAATATCGGACTGGTCGCCTGCCTGCCGGTATTTCAGTCGCGGATTCCGGTCGACCACAGACCACAGTTTCAGCCCCGCCCCCTCCTTCACGCTCCCAGCCGTTTACCAATTCACCCAGTAGTGAGAGACGCGAGAGACGGGATCGCCCGCGGACCAACGATCTCTCCGACCGACGTGAACCGATTACCGCCGTCTTTGGCCCGGACGAGATCGAGGGCCAGACTGGTAGCCAGTCCAGTGGCCAGTCCAGTGGCCAGTCCAATAGCCGGGCGACATCAAAAGTTTTCAAACACAGCGGCAAGCCGAGCGCCGGGCACGCCAGTGCCAGACTCCGTACCGATAGCCTCGGAAGCCCGTTCAAGGCGGCGCGAAGCTCGCGAAGACATCAATATTTCATTATCGGCCTTGTGCTGACCGTATTGACGGTGCTGTTGATTGGCGGGGCATCCTACATCAGACGTCAGGCAACGGCGCGTCAACGCGAGGAGATCGCCCGGGCACGGACAATTCTCGATAACGAGAAAGAGGGGCAGATCAGGAAACTTCGCGAGAAGATGGACGAATTGAGCAAAAAGATAGAGGTGCAGTCCGCCGACAAGCCCGTTCTGAAATCGACTCTCGATAAGTGGCGTGAGCAGCTTGAAAGCCTCGGTGTCCGTCTCGACGAGATCAGCAAGCTGCCCTCCGAACCTTCAGATCTGATAAATCAGCGCTGCGAAGACATCAGCAATGAATTGCGGAAGATCGAAGACGACCTCGACAAACTTCAGGGTCTCCTCCCTCCCGGAATGGGTAAGCGTGCCCCGGTCAGGGTCTGACCACTGGCTGGAGTTCAGGAATAATTTGCCGCCGGTGATCCTGCCGTCAAGTCCGCGGTGATGGTCGCAGAGCGGCTTCACCGATTCGCGGCTCTGATCCGCTGATCTGGCCTCATCCGCTGCCGTTTTACAGTTTCAAAATCAAAAAATTCATCCGCGAGAAGCGCCCTGTCTCCTGCTTCCAATCCAGGATTAGGGTACTCTCCAGTGGCTGGAATTGCGGGAGCCAGCCGACTACAAGGCGATCACCAGCACCGACCTGACGCCGGCGATCCGGCGGATTCCGGCAATGACCGGGCCATTGTCGATGCGGTTTTCAGGATCGGTTCTGACGGTGACCAGTCCGTCCCGAACCCGTGCCGCCC
>JBEIMN010000091.1:0-8713 GCA_040378705.1 Acidobacteriota bacterium | reverse complement strand
CGTGCCGGGAGTTCCCGCTCGATGATCGCGAGCGGCTGACTTTCGAGTATGTGATGCTGGCCGGAATCAACGACAGTGCGACCGACGCGAAGCGGCTGGTCAGGCTGCTCAACGGGATTCGGGCAAAGATCAATCTGATTCCACACAATCCAGCGCCTGAATTGCCGTATCGTGCCTCCTCTCCGGAGCAGATCCTCGCCTTTCAGAAGATTCTGATCGACCGTGATCTTCCAGCCTTCATTCGGCGTCCGCGTGGTCAGGAGATCTCAGCCGCCTGTGGACAGCTTGCGGCGCGACCTGAGGCCATGGCTGCTCAAACTTCAAAATGAATACTTCGACAGATTTTCTGGTGATTGGGAGCGGGGTCGCCGGGATAAGAGCGGCCATCGCATTGTCACGTGCCGGACGCGTAACCGTCCTGACCAAGGATCGGCTCGATGAATCGAATACAGAGTATGCGCAGGGTGGAGTGGCGGTCGCGCTCTCGGACGACGACGAGATCGACCTTCACGTCGAGGACACGCTGGCCGCCGGCGCAGGGCTCTGCGATGAGGGGGCGGTTCGAGTGCTGGTCGAAGAGGGACCGCGCTACATCACCGAACTGATCGAGTGGGGAGCGCAGTTCGACCGCGAGGGGGGTGAACTGGCCTTCACACGGGAGGCTGCCCATTCGCGACGGCGGATACTGCACGCTCACGGAGATTCGACCGGGAGCGAGATCGTCCGCTCACTGCTGATGCACGCGCGTCGCCAACCGGCGATAACCTTTGTCGCGCATGCCGCGACGCTCAGCCTGCTGGTCGAAGAGGGGCGCTGTGTCGGTGTCGGCTTCATCGACCCGCAGGAGAATCTGCAACGGGAGATGCGTGCGAAGGCGATCGTTCTCGCAACCGGCGGTGCTGGCCAAATCTACTCCCAGACGACCAACCCGGAAGTGGCGACCGGAGACGGCATCGCCATGGCCTATGCCGCAGGCGCACTCGTCTGCGACATGGAGTTCGTCCAATTCCACCCAACGGCCCTCGCCGCCCCGGGAGCGCCGCGATTCCTGCTCTCCGAAGCACTGCGCGGCGAGGGCGGCAAACTGCGAAACCACGCCGGTGAAGCGTTCATGCATCGTTACGATCCGCGTGCAGAGCTTGCACCGCGCGACATCGTTTCGCGCTCGATCTGGGCCGAGATGAGACTAACCGGCCAAAACTGGGCCTGGCTTGATATGACTCATCTCGACCCCGTTTTTGTTAGAAATCGGTTCCCAAAGATCAACCTGACCTGCCTCCGCTACGGTCTCGATATGACACGTCAGCCAATCCCGGTCAGCCCGGCTGCCCACTACCTGATGGGCGGAATCAGAACCGATACGCACGGACGAACGACACTGCCCGGACTCTATGCCGCCGGCGAAGCAAGCTGTTCCGGTGTCCACGGAGCGAACCGGCTGGCCAGCAACTCACTGCTTGAAGGGCTCGTCTTTGGGGCACGTGCCGGCGATGCGGCAATCGAGGAGACGGCGCGAATTGCGCGGCCGCGGGTATCGATCGAGCATCCGATCGACATTGCACCAAGCGACTGGATATTCGATCCGCACATCCGTTACCAGGTTCAGGATCTGATGTGGCGAAAGGTCGGGTTGATCCGCGAGTGCGACGATCTGACCTCTGCGCTGGCCGAGATCGATGAACTGCTCGGTCAGGCGTCAAATACCCGAACCCGCAACTTCGTCACCCTTGCCAGACTGATCGCCACTGCCGCGCTCTGGCGTGAAGAGAGTCGTGGTGGCCACTTTCGCTCCGATTTCCCGCTCTCCGACGACTCGCGCATTCCCGTCCACTCCGCACAACAGATCGGCAAGCCAATCGCCGGCATATCGCGCGACTGAGCCACCGCAGGGTCGAAGCACCGCGGTCGAGTCGAAAGTGAGGTGTGAATCAAGGGGATAAATCAATGAAGCAGGGGCCCGATCGACCTGTTCAAAAATTCATGCGCTTCGCGCGGAGTCGACAGTGTCAGAATCTCTTCGGCGATCCGGCGGGACGATTCCATGTCGATGGAGCGGACAAGTCTGCGAATGGTCGGGATGGCGCTCGGAGTCATGCTGAGATCGGTCAGCCCCATGCCAAGCAGGACGACGACCTGGGCCGGATTCGAGGCCATCTCACCGCAGACATTGATCGGAGTGCCAGACTTGTGCGCCGCGTCGCTGACCAGCCTGATCGCGCGGAGGACCGCCGGATGAAGCGGATCGAAGAGGGCATTGACACTCTCGTTGGCACGGTCGACAGCAAGCATCCCCTGCGTCAGGTCATTCGTCCCAAGGCTGAAGAAATCTGACTCCCTCGCAAGCGATTCGGCAATCAGCACCGCCGCCGGAACCTCAATCATGACCCCGACGGGAACATCCGCCACATGCGGAACGCCATCAATCGTCAGTTCACGCTCGACTTCAGCGATAATCCGACGCGCCTCCCGTACCTCGTCGAGATTCGAGATGAATGGCAGGAGAATCTTCAACCGCGCGCATCCGTCATCGTGGACGGCCGCGCGGAGAATCGCCCGAATCTGCGTCCGAAATATCTCCGGCGCCGCGAGCGAGAGCCGGATTGCACGCAACCCCAATGCCGGATTACGCTCCATCTCGTAACCTTCAAGGTGGAGTTTGTCCCCACCAAGATCGAAGGTCCGAACAACTGCTCCGTCGCGACCGCTCATATCGGCAACAAATTTATAGGCGGCGTACTGCTCCTCCTCGGTCGGCAACCCGTCAGCCGCCTGAGAGTAGAGAAATTCCGAGCGATAGAGTCCGACACCGGCGGCATTGAACCGCTGGAAGATGTCGATCTCCTCGATCAGTTCGATGTTCGCGCGCAGGCTTACCTCGACGCCATCCCGCGTAATCGCCGGAAGCTCGCGTTCACGAATGTCGAAGAGGTGCTGTTGCTGCTGTCGTTCGCGCTGCTCGCTGTAAAAAATCAGCGTCTCCGGCGCGGGGCGGATGATGACCACCCCGGTCGTTCCATCGATGATCACTGTCTCACCGGAACGGATCACAGTGGTAATATTTCGTGCACCGACGACTGCCGGAAGGTTGAGGCTCCGGGCCATAATCGAGGTATGCGAGGCCCATCCCCCCGTGTTGGTGACAAACCCAAGCACGCGCCCCGGGTCGAGATCGGCCGCCACCGACGGCAGCAGGTCATCGGCAACGATGATCGCGCCATCCGCCATATCATTCAAATCGTAGTGCTTGGTCCCGGAGAGGATCTTGATCAGACGTTGCGAGACATCCGCGACATCGCTTCCACGTTCCCGCAGATAATCGTCTGTAATCCGCTCATAGAGTTCGAGCAGGTGCGTCGTCACATCCTTGACCGCCCATTCAGCGTTCGCATTGTTTTCACGAATGAAGGCCTCAATCTGCTGACCGATCCCCCGATCCTGAAGCAGCAGCAGGTGCGCTTCCAGGATGTACGCCCGTTCTGTCCCCAGGGCGGCACGCAGCCTGTCGATCGCTTCCTGAACCTGGCGCTGTGCTACTTCGACCGCCTGATGGAAACGAATAATCTCATTTTCAACCTGCTCGTTCGGAAGAAATAGTCGGACGATTCGCCCACGCGGATCGTCGATCAGAAATGCACGCCCGATCGAGACACCCTGACAGGCGCCAATACCCTCAAATCGCTGCTCACCCAGTTTTTTTCGCAGATCGCGCATTACAGACTCCGTTCAACGGGCCTTGATTCCTGATCCATTCTGGCTGACCCAGTCTGGCCAATCCTGGCTGGCCAATCCTGGCTGGTAGTATCTCAATCCTCGCCAAACTTATCCGCAATCAGCCGGCTGATTGCGGTCATCGCCTCGTCCTCGTCCGGACCGTCGACAAGCAGCTCGACGATCGTTCCCGGCGAAGCCGCAAGCAGCAGAACGCCAAAGATACTCTTCGCGTCGGCCGGCTGATGGCCGACATCCCCTCTCGCCAGCTGGATACTCGACTGGTACTGATTCGCCAGACGAACCAGGCGCGCCGCCGCTCGCGCGTGCAACCCAAGTCTGTTTGTAATGGTCAACGATTGTCGCAGCATTCTTCCCCGACTCTCTTTTCCAGACTATTTTGCCGGAAGCAGCACTTCGCTGGCGAGATAGATATTCTTCTGGCCCTGATCACGAACCCGTTTCGCGACGATCGACAGGTTCTCTTCCGGCTGCTGTTCCGCCAGTTTGATGATCATTGGCAGGTTGACACCAGTAACGACTTCAACCGGCGAGTTGCCAAGGAAGGTACAGGCGATATTGGTCGGCGTTCCGCCAAACATATCGGTCAGAACCAGCACCCCGGCCCCCTGATTGACGCGCTCGATCGCCTGGCTGATCTGCTCGCGCGCCTCCTCGAGAGTATCGTGCCATCCAATGGTCACCGCGGTGATGTGATGAATGTCACGAACAATCATCTCTGCGGCGTTGACCAGCTCCGCCGCCAGATTGCCGTGCGTAACGACTACCCCACCTACTAATGGCATACTGCTCCTCTTGTCGTTTGCGTTGGATCTGTTCTCACACAGATCAGCGAACCTTTTGATCCGGATCGGGGACGCGACCGGATGGTAGCCTGCTCACCCTCCACCGTTCGCCTACTTTCTGACGTCACGGTGAGCAGTCCGGGCGTGAAATCCACCCTGCTTGAGATGACGTCCGAGCTCGTTGGCGAGCGCGACCGATCGATGCCGCCCCCCGGTACACCCAATGGCGACGGTGACGTAACTCTTCCCTTCCCGCTGGTAAAGCGGCATCAGATAGTCGAGCAGCTCGCTGAATCGCCGCGTCGTCTCGTGAACTTCGCTGCTCTTTTCGAGATATTCGATCACCGGCGAATCGTTGCCGGTCAGATCCCGCAGTTCCGGAACAAAGTAGGGATTTGGCAGAAATCGAACATCGAAGAGCAGATCTGCATCGAGTGGGATACCATACTTGAATCCAAAACTCAGAACGGTAATCTCCGTCTGTCTCGCAATATTTTCCGGTGTAAATCTTGCCTTGAGCCAGGAACGGAGGGTATGCACGGTATGCTCTGACGTATCGACCGTCACATCGGCCAGTCGGCGAATGGGCGAGAGCCTCTCTCGCTCCTCCTGAATGGCAACGGGCACCCGGAAATCGCCTTCCGCCCCGGATTGTCCGAGTGGATGTGGACGGCGCGTCTCACTGTAACGCCGCTGGAGCGCCGCATCGCTCGCCTCAAGGAAGAGGACTGTCGTCTCAAGATCCTGTCGCTCCTTGAGCTGCAGATAGACCTGCGGAAAATTCTTCAGGAACTCTCCCTCCCGTATATTGACGCTGAGGGCAGCCCTCGTAATGCCCGAATCCTTCATCTCGAACAGATGGACGAAACTCGGAATCAGCTGTACCGGCAGGTTGTCGACACAAAAATAGCCGAGATCCTCGAAGACATTCATCGCCGAGGACATTCCCGATCCGCTGAGGCCGGTAACAATCATCAGTTGGGGTATCATAATTGAGGTATAACGGCTTTCCTGTCGTCGATCGGGTCTGTCTGTTGCAGACCTCTCCGGAATATTATGACTGAACATCAGAGAGGAGACGATCGGCTGGCGATCGCCTCCCCCACCTCTTCAACTGGACTCTTTAGCCGGACTCTCAGGCGGTTCGGTTCAGCAGGAGCTTCGGGTAAAGTCCGGTGTGCCAGAATCTTTATGGCTCGATCAGACCGAAATTGCCATCCTTACGCTTGAAGACAAGCGCGATACGTCCGGAATCGATATTCTGAAAGATGACGAACGGATCAGCCGTCTCTGCGAAGAGAAGGACAGCCTCATCGGCGGTCATCGGCTTGACGGCATGCTTGCGCGAGCGGATGATCCGCGGCGGTGGCGCATCGGCACTGGCCCCCTTGGTTGCCGGAGCCTTGTCCGCCACCCGGCCAACCTTGCTGCTCGCCTTCACAGACTGCTTACGGTCAAGAATCTTCCCCTTGACCTTGAGCGCCTGACTGCGAAGCTTCTCGATCGACTGTGTCGCCGAGACATACATATCACCGGTGTCGGCCTTACTCGTCAGGTCACGATCCTTCCAGTGGACAACGATCTCTGCGATGTGGCGATGATGCTTCTCGACGCTAAGTATCACGTGCGCACTGACCGCTTCACTCAAAACGGCATCAATTTTCTTGAAACTTTCGGTGATGTGCTTCTTGATGGCCGGCGAAACAGTAAAGTTCCTGCCGGTAAATTCGATCTTCATTGAAAACTCCCTGATCCATCATTCTCCCAGCTTGATGATGGCTTTTTTGATGGTTATGGACTAGTCGAAGTATTTTGATTCCGCTTTAAAGTCCGGTCCCGTCTCCGTCCGGCGATCGGCGACCACGCCAGCCCTCAGGCGATGGCCAATCAGACAACCTGCCGGCGCTCGCGTGATCCCGGAATATTCATCTGGTCACGATACTTGGCAACCGTCCTTCGGGAAAGCTTCTGCCCCTCGTTGGCAAGCCGATCGGCGATCTGATCGTCGGTGAGCGGAGTACGCGAGTCCTCGGCTCCGATCATCTTCTTGATTTTGAGCTTGATGATCCGGGTCGAGACCTCCTCACCATCATCATTCGTCATGCCCTCTGTAAAGAAACGGCGCAGCTCGATCACTCCCTGGGGTGTATGCGCATACTTGCCATTGACGACACGCGAGATCGTCGAGAGGTGCATTCCGATATCCTCCGCGATATCCTTGAGCATCATCGGCCTGATGTACTCGACCCCCTGGTCCAGAAATTCGCGCTGCCGCTCGACGATCCGCTCACAGACCTTGTAGATGGTCTGCTTCCGGTGCTCGATATTCTTCAGCAGGTCGACCGCCGAACGGAATCGATCCTTGATGTAGTCGCGAGTCTCCTTCGAAGTCTCCTTGTTCTCCATCATTTGACGGTACTTGCGGTTGATGCGCAACTGCGGCAGGCCATCGTCATTGAAACGGATGAGGTAATCGGTCTCGATCTTCTCGATGTAAACTTCAGGCTCGATATATTGTGCGTTGCGTGGAGAGTACTGGCGACCGGGATGAGGTTCGAGACGGCGAATGATCCGAAGCTCTTCGAGGATTTCATCGACATTGACGCCGAGCTCCTTTGCCAGGTCCGGCAGTTTGTTATTCTGGAGCTTGGGGAAGCAATCGCGGACGAGGCGTGCGGCAAGGCGCTGGCCGTATCCCTGCGCTTCGAGCTGTAGTATCAGGCACTCCCGCAGATCACGTGCGGCAATCCCGGTCGGATCGAACTGCTGAACGATTCCGAGGGCCTCTGTGACGACGTCGAGCGGCCACGGACCGATCACGGCGATCTCTTCGAGTGTCCCGTCCAGATAGCCGTCGTCATTGAGGTTGCCAATGATCGCCTCAGCGGCATCGTGAACCTCCGGGCGGGTGAGCGTCAGCCGGAGCTGCCAGTTGAGATGGTCGGCCAGGCTTCGCTCGGCGGAGAGGAACTGGTCGAATGATGGCGCATCCCGAACCTCGGCCTCATTTGTACGGTAGCCCGGATCGAGGTACTCCTCGAAGGTCGGACCAAAATCGATCTCCTGGAAAGAGTCGCGTTCGCCGATCTCCAGCTCACGCCCCTCGGAAGATTCACCTGCCCCATCGAATCCGGATTCGCCGGATTCGCCAGATTCGCTGGCCGGTGCGGAGGTCGAACCAGCTGAATAGTCGACAGATGCCGCAGTTGCCATCTCTGAAGGCAGAAAGTCCGGCCGGTCGGCATCGAGGGAAAATCCCTCTTCATTACGAAAGCTCTCGGCTGAGACACCGCCCGAATCTGTAAACTCGCCGGCACCATTGAGTGCCGTGAGCGGCACATCGACATAATCAATATTGGCAATATCCGCGTTTACCGATACCTCCTCGGGAGAGAGCTCTTCAAGAACCGGATTTTCGTTCATCTGCATGGTAACCAGGTCATTCAGTTCCAGCTTGGTCATCTGCAGCATCTCAATCCGCTGCCGCAACTGCGGCGTGAGGACGAGACGCTGCGACATCTGTTGGACTATCGATTGTTTGAACGACATATCACTCTTTCCCATCGCCCATCGACGCCGACCGTGACATTGATGGGTTATTACGTCCGAGGTTTATTACATCCGGAATTTCTCTCCGAGATAGACCCGCCGGACTTCTGGATCATCGGTCAGCTCCTTCGGCGTTCCGGCTCGGAAGAGTTGGCCCTCACTGATGATATAAGCTCGATCGGTAATCGCCAACGCTTCACGCACATTGTGATCTGTGATCAGGATCCCGATCCCACGCGCCCGCAGCCTGGCGATTATCTGCTGCAGATCCTCGATCGCGATCGGGTCGATACCGGCAAATGGTTCGTCGAGCAGAATATACTTTGGCTCGATCGTCAGCATGCGCGCGATCTCCGTCCGTCGTCGCTCACCTCCGGAGAGCGCATAGCCATGATTACGTCGGACGTGGCTGAGTCGAAATTCGTCCAGCAGCTCTTCGAGCCGCTGTTTTCGCTCACTGGCATCGAGCTGCAGTGTCTCGAGAACGGCGAGGATATTCTGTTCAACGGTCAGCTTGCGAAAGATCGACGGCTCCTGTGGAAGATAGCTGATTCCAAGCCGTGCGCGGCGATAAAGGGGGGAGCCGGGTGATCTCCGTCTGACCAAGCCAGACAGAGCCCTCTTCCGGCTCTTCAAGTCCGACGACAAGG
>JBEIMN010000090.1:0-8760 GCA_040378705.1 Acidobacteriota bacterium | reverse complement strand
GCCTCGCGCAAATCCTTATACTCCTGGACTGAAATCGATTTGATCATCTCTTATTTTTCTCTCTGGTTGTTATAGTTTGGGATCGTCAGCGGTAAGAGCGTGGGCAATATCGCCGACGATGTCATCAAAGTGTTCGAGGCCGGCCGAGATGCGGATCAGTCCCGGTGCAATTCCGACCGCGAGGCGATCCGCTTCGCTCAGTTTTGAATGGGTAGTCGATGCCGGGTGAGTAGCGGTCGTCCGCGCATCTCCCAGGTTCGCGGTATGTGAGAGCATCTGGAGGCGATTGAGAAAGGCGCGTCCGGCATCGATCCCACCGCGAACGATGAAGGAGACGATCCCGCCCCCGCGTTTCATCTGCCGGCGGGCGAGCTCAACCTGCGGGTGTGAATCGAGGAACGGGTAGATGACACGCTCTATCTCGGGCCTGGTCTCAAGCCAGTGGGCAAGCCTTTCGGCGTTATCGCAATGGCGATCCATTCGAACGGCCAGTGTTTCGAGACTCTTCGAGAAGACCCAGGCGTTGAACGGTGAGAGGGATGGCCCGGTATGGCGGGCAAAGAAACGGATCTCCCTGATCAGATCGGCCCGGCCGGCAATCAGACCGCCGATCGCCCTGCCCTGCCCGTCGATAAATTTGGTCGCCGAATGGCTAACCAGATCGAGGCCGTAACCAAGTGGCTGCTGGAGGTACGGAGTGGCGAAGCAGTTATCGACGACCGAGATCAGATTGTGCTCGCGGCAGAATCCACCAAGCCATTGAAGATCGACGAGATCCAGTCCCGGATTGGAAGGGGTCTCGACAAATATCAGCTTTGTCTCGGGCCTCACGGCCTCTGCCCAGCGCTCCGGCGCATGCAGATCGACATAGGTTGTCGTGATGCCCCATTTCGGGAGTATCTGATTGAGAATCTGGTGCGACGAACCGAAGAGGGCACGCGAGGCAATGACGTGATCACCGGATTTGAGGAGCGCGCCCATCGTCGTAAAGATCGACGACATGCCGGAAGCGCAGGCGAGGCCATCCTCCGCCCCCTCGAGCCGGCAGATCTTCTCGACCAGCTCCGTATTATTGGGATTGGAAAATCTGGTATAGATATTTCCCGGAATCTCATCGGCGAAGAGTGCGCGTGCCTGCTCTGCGTCGTCGAAGACGAAGCTCGACGTCATGTAGACTGGAACGGAATGTTCGCGATTTGGAGTTCGTGGATCCTGATTACGGATGGCTTCTGTTTCAAAATGGCGTTTATTCATTGTAATTACCGGCGCGATAAGACCTGAATCGAGCTCAACCGCCCGTCTGAATACCTCTGTATAAGTCCGAGAAGGTGTAACAAGTTTAGAGTATACTGAAAAATCGCGGCAAGTCTATCCTGTCGTGGGGTGGTGAGATGGTGTGTCGAGAGGTGGCCATGCGGTAGTCATATGGTAGTCAGGGGTGGGGGTGATTATTGAAAGTAACCAGAATTGCCAGAATTGAAGAAACAGGGAGTGGATGCGCAATCCTGACGCTTGACCAGCCAGAGGGGCAGAACTCACATTTGAACACTCTGACGCGGGTGAAACTTGGCGCAATGAGGGAGGAGCTCGCAAAATTGGCGGCGGCGGAAGAGTTGGGGGTGTTGATCGTGACCCCAAGCGCCAGCGAGGCCGGTAGCAGCTATTTCAGCGTCGGGGCGGACCTGCGCGAGATTGCGAGTCTGACGGAGGAGAATGGGGCGGAGTTTTCGCGACTGGGGCAGGAGACATTCGCGCTGCTTGGCAAGGCAGCGCCGGTGACGATTGCGGCGATCGACGGTTACTGCCTGGGCGGGGGGCTCGATCTGGCACTGAGTTGTACGCTCCGTTACGCGAGTCCAGGTTCAAGTTTTCAGCATCCGGGTGCACAGCGTGGAATAATCACCGGCTGGGGTGGAACACAGCGATTGCCACGCCTGATCGGCGTCGATGCGGCGCTGCGGATGCTGCTCCTTGGGGAGCGGATCGACGCGAGTGAGGCACAACGGATCGGGCTCGTGACGGGGATTGATCCCGATCCGTTGCGCCACGCGGTGCGGATCGGGACGGAGATTGCACGCCAGTACACCCGGGAGGAGCTGACGGAGCTTATCGCGAGCTTCGAGACCGGAGAATGACTTGCCTGACCGATCTCCGTGTGACACGATGAATTGCGCCGTCTGGTCAGCCACCCTATTCAGTGCCAGTATTCAGTGCCAGTATTCAGTTGAGGATCTCACAGATGATCGGTCAGCGGTCAGCGAAGCTGTTTCAGCAGTTCAGGAATGTTGCGCAGGTGACGCTCTTCCCCCTCGCCTGTCGTGTCTGCGATAAAAAGGTTACCAGCTGGGAGGATGGCATCGCCTGTGGAGAGTGCTGGGCCGAAATGGCGACGAAGCTCGACTCGCGTGTCCGCTGCGAAAAATGTGGGCTTTGGCGGCCAGACCGGGCGCCAGACCGGGCACCAGACTGGGCAATTAAAACGGCGGTGGATGCGCAGATCGGGCTCCGCTGCGGGAATTGTGAGCAGATGGTCGTGACTGTTGCACGCTCCGTCGGCCCGCACGAAGGAGCGCTCCGCGAGAGCGTCCTGTGGCTGAAACGGTATCCGCGGATCGCACAGCGGCTGCAGAACCTGATCCGGGAGGCCTGGTTGGGACTGCCGGATTGTGAGGGCTTTGACGCCATAATTCCGATTCCACTCCACCCGAACCGGCTCGCCGAGCGTTCGTTCAACCAGGCAGCGGTCATCGGCGAACTGATCGGCGCCTTCTCCGGGGCGCGACTCGATACGACGAGCATCTTCAGGCGTAAAATGACGGAGCGCCACCGCCTTGGAATGGGTTTTGACGAGCGTCTGCGCTCGATGCGTGACGCCTTCGGAGTCAGTGCCCCGCGCCTGATCCGTGATCGGCGGCTGCTGCTGATCGACGATGTGCTGACCACCGGCAGCACCGCCGACGAGGCGGCGCGCACACTGCTCGACTCCGGCGCGCGCGAAGTGGGCCTTTTGACCATCTCGCGCGCCAACTATCGCGCCAACTCTCTCATTTAAAAGAGGCTCAGGTAATAATACTTGCCAGCGGTCGCGGTCGCTGATTAAACTGAATCTGTTGACGAGTGACGAGAAGCCTCAACCTGTCGGAGAGTCCCGGGAGACGGTAAAATAATGCTGCTACCCTCAATCAGAAGCCTGGTCACAGACGATCTGGCAATCGATCTCGGTTCGTCGCGGACCCGTGTCTGTGCGCGAGGCCGTGGGGTAATCGTCAATGAGCCAACCCTGCTCGCTTACGACCGCCCCTCGCACGAGGTTGTCGCCGTCGGCCTCGAAGCGCTGGAACTCGAAGGCCGATCCTCCAACGAGATCAGAATCATCAGCCCGCTCCAGGGGGGTGTCGTCGCTGATTCAACCTTTGCCGGGAACCTGCTGGAACGTTATATCCGCAAGGCGCGCGACGGACGATCGAAATTCACCAGCCGCGTCCTGATCTCCGTCCCGGCCGACGCCTCTGACATCGAACACTACGCGCTGCGATATGCCGCACGCGAAGCGCGCGTGACCAACTTTTATCTGGTAAACAAAGGGTATGTCGGGCTTCTTGGCGCCGGCGTCCAGATCGACGATCAGCATGCCAATCTGATTGTCGACATTGGCGCCGGGACGACGACCATCGCCGCACTCGTCAACAATCACCTCATCTTCAGCCGGACATTACGTGTCGGCGGGGACGAGATGGACCTGGCACTGATCGAGATGATCAAGGTGAATCATAATGTCGAGGTCGGCCCACGGACGGCAGAACGGGTCAAGATCGAGCTTGGATGCGCGTTTCCCCTCGATCAGGAAGCGACGACCAACGTCAAGGGACGGAGCACGATCGACGGAAGCCCGAAGATGGTCGGTGTCAACAATATTGAGATTCACGAGGCGATCGAACCGGTCACCAGACGAATCATCAAATTCATCCAGGAGTCGCTGGAATCACTGCCGCCCGAGGCCTCCGGAGACATCTATGATCGCGGACTGATCCTTGCCGGCGGAAATTCACTGCTCGCCGGACTCGATGAACGACTGATAAGCGAGACCGGACTTGCTGTGACGCAGATCGAGAACCCGCAGCGCGCGGTCATCCGCGGGCTGAGCCTCCTCTTCGAAAGCCCGGTCGCCCTCCGCCGGGCGCTGATCCGCGAGGATGGATGAAGAGCCCGTAAACACGGTCTCAGCCAGCCTGCCCCTTCGCCCGCACCGCTCGCAGAAACTCGATCACTCCGGGCAGGATCGACACAAAGATGATGCCGAAGATGACGAGAGTGAAGTTCCGCTTGACGATCGGGATGTTGCCAAACAGGTACCCGGCAATCATGAAGAGCACAATCCAGAGTACCCCACCAACTACATTGTAAAGAAGAAACCGCGAATAGGTCATTCGGCCAATCCCGGCGACAAATGGGGCAAAGGTGCGAATGATCGGCATGAAACGGGCAATGATGATCGTTTTACCACCATACTTCTCATAAAACTGGTGTGTCCGGTCGAGGTGGCGCCGATTGAGCCAGCGTGAATCCTGGCTTGAAAAGACCTTTGGTCCAAGCTTATAGCCGATCCAGTAATTTATCGTATCGCCGATGATCGCGGCGATGATCATCAGGATCGAGACCGAGAAGAGATCGAGCACCCCCTTCGCAGCAAGCGCACCAACCGCGAAGATGAGCGAGTCTCCCGGCAGAAAAGGCATGACGACGAGCCCCGTCTCACAGAAAATGATCAGGAAGAGAATGGCATAGGTCCAGGCGCCATACTGCGTGACCAGTTCGACGAGGTGCTTGTCGAGGTGGAGGATCAGATCAATCAGGTATTTTATCAGTTCCATGATTTTGGTTGATTAGTGGTCGATTAGTGTTTAGCTCTCCCAGCCAAATTTCCCAACCAGTTTGACGAACTGGCAGGGTCCGAAATCTTCGGTGGTCGAACCTTCGGCGGTTCTTGTAATGCGGAGCAGGCGTTGTGAGGTCTCGGTTCCAACGGGAATGACGAGGTGACCACCAACCTCCAGTTGATCGACCAGCGGACCTGGAACAGCTGGTGCTCCGGCGGCGACAAGTATCGCGCGGTAGGGGGCAAAGGCAGACCAGCCGTAGGTTCCATCAAAGCAGCGAATGGTTGCATTGTGAAGTCCGAGTGAGCGTATGAGACGGTCTGCGCTGAGGGCAAGGCTTGGCAATCGCTCGAGCGCGAAGACCTGGCCGGCAACCCGCGTAAGGATAGCCGTCTGGTAACCGGAACCGGCGCCGATCTCGAGGACGCGGTCGGTGCGCGTAATTTCGAGCAGAGAGGTCTGACGGGCGACAATCAGGGGCTGTGAGATGGTCTGCCCACCCTCGATTGGAAGGGCATGGTCACCATAGGCATTGGCGCGCAGCGCTTCCGGCACGAAGAGGTGGCGCGGGATCGCCGCCATTGCCTCGAGCACGGGCTCGTCATTGAAGTTGTGCTGGCGGCGCAGCCGGGAGATCATCTCTGCCCGTTCGCGGAGTTGCGCCGGACTCTCTTTCGGGAGCTTAGACAGTAAATTCGTCATTCGGAAGAAATCCATCTCTTGAGCGCAGGTCTTCGAGCAGACGATAATCGGTCATATCGATCCGCAGCGGAGTGATCGAGACATAGCCCTGGTCGACTGCCTCATAGTCGCAACCGTGATCCTGTTTCCAGGATAGAAGTTGCTCACCGATCCAATAGTAGCTTTTGCCGCGCGGATCGATCCCCTGCTGGATGCGCACTTCCGCCGTTCGGACGCCCTGGTGGGTGAAGCGTGCACCGCGAATCGGGCCAACCGGGACGTTGACATTGAGGATCGTTCCGGCCGTCATCCCCTGATCGAGGACGCGGCGGGTCAGTTGTGCGGCGAAACGTGCGGCGGGATCAAAGTCGCCATCACGTGCGGCGAGGCTGACCGCGATACCTGGAATCTTGAAGATTGCCGCTTCGAGTGCACCAGCGACCGTTCCGGAGTAGGTGACATCGTCGCCAAGGTTTGAGCCGTGATTAATTCCGGAGACGACGATGTCAGGAAGATCCGGCAGGATGCTGGTCAGCGCGAGCATGACACAATCGGTCGGGGTACCATCGACGGTATAGCGACGATCGTCGATCTGTCGCACACGGAGTGGGCGGGCAAGGGTCAGACTGTGCGCGGTCGCACTCTGTTCCGAAGCCGGGGCAATAACGACGACATCACCAACTTCGCTGAGCGCGCGCGTCAGCGCGGCGATCCCCTCCGCGAAGTAACCATCGTCATTCGTCACCAGTATCCTTGGCTTTTGAGGCAAGGGTCAAGTACCTGCTTTCATTGGAAAATTTGCGGCAAAGTTGAATCTTGAACCATCGGACGGGGGCGGCGCAATAGCCGCCCCCCTCTTTTTTGTCCGGGTGAATCACTCAAGTGGTTGCGAAGCCATCCCTTGCCGGTTATATAATCGACGGTGGGCTTTAGCCCATTAAACGGTGAAGCGGCGGCTCCGGAATCCTGAACCGGAGAGTTTTGAGGATCGATGTCAAATCCGGATAGCTGGAAAATTCGCTCAATTGCCTGGCAGGTGACCTTGACGGTCGCGGCGAGTGGCGCTGCGCTGTGGGTTCTCTACACTCTGCGGATGGTCATTCTGCTGCTCGCGCTGACCGTCATCTTCTGCTATCTGGTGCTGCCGCTGGTTGACCTGCTCCATCGCCCGGGAAAAAGGCTCACGATACCGCGAACAATGGCGGTCATCGTCGTCTATATTGGACTGATCGGGCTGACATTCTGGTCATTCGAGCGGGTTGTGCCACTGCTTTCCGACCAGGTAAACTCGTTTCTGGAAAATCTGCCAGTCTATCTGCGCCAGTTCGATCAGACGGTCAAATGGCTCGCCTCGCTGCCGGCGCGTTACAGACTGCCGCTGGGATGGCGGGGCTCGCTGACGGAGTTGATCAATGGGATGCCGCTGCGACTGCTCGACTCGCTGCAGGCGCTGGCATCGCGGACCTTCGAAATTACCCTCTACCTTCCGTGGCTGGTGCTGATTCCGGTAATCGGATTCTTCTTTCTCAAGGATGGAGCCGGATTCCACCGCCGCCTGATCGAGTCATTGCCGGAGGAGGATCTGCGCTTCCGGATCGGCCATTTCCTGCAGGATGTGAGCCGGACGCTGGCCGCCTATACGCGCGCACAGTTTCTGGCCTGCCTGATCGTCGGCCTGGTTCAGGGTCTCGGATTCTGGGCGCTGGGGATCTCCTATCCATTAATCCTTGCGCTTGCCGCCGGGGTGCTCGAGTTCGTTCCGGTGCTTGGGCCATTCCTGCTCTTCATCATCGCCTTTCTGGTCGCCGGGCTGACATCGTGGAAGACGGCGCTGATCGTGGCCGCGCTTCTGCTCGTCTTTCGAGTGGTCCAGGATTACATAATCTATCCGCGACTGGTCAGTGAGGGTTTGGAGCTCCACCCGGTGATGGTGATTCTGGCGGTGGTCTGTGGCGCGGAGCTGGCAGGAATCGTTGGGGTCTTTCTCTCGGTTCCGGTTGCCGCCCTGCTGCTGGTCTGTGCGCGCCATTGGCGAAGCCTCGCCTTGCGCGACAAGGGGCCACGGCCGAAGAGAGTGGGGATAGTCGAATGACCACCCATGCCACGGATCGTGAATCGCTCGAACTTGAATGTGAGATGGAGTTCTTTGTCGCCGGCGGGCCGGGTGGTCAGCACCGGAACAAGGTTGAGACCGGAGTCAGACTGACGCATCGACCAACCGGACTGGTGGTCACGGCAACCGAACGCCGCTCGCAGTCGGCCAACCGTGAAGCGGCCTACGAGCGAATGGCCGAA
Organism: Acidobacteriota bacterium; assembly: GCA_040378705.1. Classification (GTDB taxonomy): domain Bacteria; phylum Acidobacteriota; class Blastocatellia; order RBC074; family RBC074; genus CAIOZW01. The sequence continues at coordinate 907 of JBEIMN010000090.1, read as the reverse complement.
AAGCTGGAGGATCGGCAGCGTGTCCGGAAACCGCGGCGCGCGACACGACCATCAACCGGCTCGAAGATCAGAAGACGCGTCGCCAAAACAATTCAGAGCCAGCGTAAAAAGTCGCGCGGCCGCCTTAGTGGCGACGAATGACAGACGAATAACAGACAGGTAATATTTGACCAGAATTCCCAATATGCTGCTTGGCAAGAATGAACCGGAGCTGATCGCCTTTGCCGAGAGGCTTGGTGAGCCGGCGTTTCGCGGTCGCCAGCTCTATCACACCATCTACAACCGGAGAGTGATGGATTACGCTGGTATGACAGAGCTCCCGGTTGCGCTTCGTCAGAAACTGGCGGCAATCGAGCCGGTCTGCGAAACGACGATCGAGCGTGTCTTTCACGCGACCGACGGGACCCGCCGCTACCTGCTCCGGCTTGGCGATGGACGGGAGGCCGAAGCTGTCTTCATGCCGGAAGAGCGGCGGGATACGATCTGCATCAGTTGCCAGGTCGGCTGCGCGGTTGGCTGCACCTTCTGCATGACCGCCCAACTCGGGTTGAAACGGAACATGTCCGCCGGTGAGATCATCTCGCAGGTTCTGATTGTGCTCAACGAAGTCTATGGTGCCGGCACCACTCCACCCCACGGCACAAACCTGGTCTTTATGGGAATGGGGGAGAGTTTCCTCAACTACGATGAGGTCATGACCTCAATTCGGATCCTGGCAGAGGAGAAGGGGGTCGGAATCGGACCGCGTCGAATCACGGTATCGACTTCGGGGGTCGTTCCGCGCATTTACGACTTCGGGCGTGAAGCGATCCGACCGCATCTTGCAATCTCACTCTCTGGAACGACCGATGAGCAGCGGGCGGCGATCATGCCGATCAACCGCAAATACCCGCTCGAGCTTCTGATG
>JBEIMN010000089.1:0-8882 GCA_040378705.1 Acidobacteriota bacterium | reverse complement strand
GACGAGCCCCCCCTTACCGATGTTCACGGTAAATCACGCCCGCCGGCTGAATCCACGCCCCTGGTGCAGGGTCGTTTCGCGACCCGCCCCTACTTCGCTGGTGACGATTGCGCCATCCTCGCGCTGATGGGTGAGGAGCAAACGGTAACCAGGGAAGCGTGCCTGGCCGGTTGCGAGCCACGCCGGGCCCCTGACCATCAGTGCGGTCGAGAGTACTTCGCAGACGGCGGCCGATGGACCGATCGCCGCCGCCGCGAGCATACCAGTGACCGGTTCCCCCGTCGCCGGATCGAAGATGTGTCCATACTCACGATCACCGATTCGGAACGACTTCCCGTGGACAGCCGAGACCGAGAGTGCCTGGTCGACAAGTCCAACCCGAAGGGTTCCCCCCGACGCATCCCGCCAGGGCTCCTCGAGTTCGATCAACCAGCCATCTCCGACTGGTGACGCACCGATCACCGCGACCGAGCTGGTTCCGCCGTGGAGGAGTGCGTGCCGCACGCCGTGTTCACGAAGTATCCCGATCGCGCGTCCAACCGCGTACCCCTTTCCAAATCCACCCAGATCGACTGCGACACCAGGACGATCGAAGGCAACTGTCCAGCTCTCCCGATCGAAGATGAGATGTGATATTCCGGTGAGTGCTCGCGCACCGGCCAGATCTTCAGCGGCGGGCAGAGCCCCCTTCTCACCGACAAAATGCCAGGCACGCATGAGCGGTCCGATCGTGACGTCAAATGCGCCATCAGTCGCCTCCGTGTACTGTCGGCACTCTTCGAGCAGTGTAAAGGTTGGCGGCGAAACGCGAACCGGCTGCCTGCCGGCCAGCCGGTTTATGGTTGCGATCTCACTGTCTGCACGATAGAAACTGAGCTGCCCCTCGATCCGCTCAATCTCCTGCAGCGCATCCTCGCCGGCGGCACGGAGCGCGCGCCCATCCTCACCGGAGAGGACCAGCTCGAAGCGTGTCGCCATGGCCTGAAGCGAAAGTGAAAGGTTCATCGCAAAAAAACGGTCCACAGATCGGGCGGGCTGGAGTAAGGATGGGGTTTGCCATCTCTCCCCACCCCGCCTGACCAATGGACCATCAAGCATTAGGGGGAACAAAAAATCAGACAATTCTCCGCTTCTTCGGATCGAAATGGGCCATACGCCCCTTGCGATAAGACTCCTCGGCCATCGAGACGACGGCCTGAACACGGATTGCCAGTTCAATATCACAGTTCGGTGGCTTGTTGGCACGGAGCGACTCGATGAAGTTCTTCTGGTGTTTCTGATGCGATTCGCCGGAGTTGGGCGGGGTCTCATCCTTCGCCTCGACCTCATCGACATACGGACGTTCGGGAACGACCTGAACCTTGCCACCGCCGAAAAGAAGGTTCCCCTTCTGACCGCGAATCATATCCTCGATCCCGCGCTCATTGACGGTCGAGCCGGCAACGAAGATCATCGCGCCACTTGGGAAATCGACCGTCATCATCGTCGTGTCGGCCACTTCACGAGGCTCACCATACCCCTTATCGGAATCGGTCAGAATTCCACCGTGGCAGGAGACACTCTTCGGAAACTCGTTGAGATTCATCGCCATAATGAGTGGGTGGAGACGATGAGGCCACAGATCCCCGATGATGCCATTGCCATAATCCCAGTATTTGCGCCAGCGATAGAACCTCTCGGCGCTGAACGGGACACTCTTCGCCGGTCCGAGCCAGAGTTTCCAGTCGATATTCTCCGGCGTCGCCTCCGGTTCGATCTTGTAGTTCCATTCACCCTTCGGATTATTGCGGCAGTAACTGCCCTGCGCCCAGAGGAGCCGGCCAAGCTTGCCAGACTGAATGATCTCGCGTGACTTGAGCCACTTCGGATCGCTGCATCCGTGCGAGCCGACCTGAACCCAGCGCCCGGTGCGCCTGGCGGCGTCATAGACCTTGAAAGCTTCCGGCAGGGTTCGCGTCATCGGCTTTTCAACATAGATGTGTTTGCCGGCCTCCATTGCCTCGATCGCGATCTGCGAATGCCAATGATCGGGTGAGGCGATGACGACGACATCGATATCCTTGTTTCCGATAACTCGCTGATACTCCTTGAAGGACTGACTCTCCGAAAGTCCGGCTTTGACCTGGCTTGCCTTGCGCCGCTTCGAGAAGAGGTCACAGACGGCGACGACCTCGACATTCTCCTCCTGCCTGACCGAGAAATCCTGAATGATCGTCATGTGACGAAACCCCATGCCGCCCTGCCCGATGAATCCATAGAGCAGGCGATCATTGGCGCCGATGACACGGGAATAGCTGGCCGCCGTCATCGGCGTGGCGGTCGAGGCTGCAGCTTCATCGAAGAGGAGCGCGGCCGAGGCTATCCCAGCCGTGCCAACTCCAGTCTTCTTCATGAAATCACGACGGGAAATATCATGGTCATTATTCTTCGTGGTCATCACTGGTTCCTCCGGAATTATTTAAGTTCGTATAAAGACAGTGGTATTTCGACTCTTGTACCCGACATGACCGCCTCGTGCGCCTTGACGGCAACGACGTTGGCCTGATACCCCTGCAGGGCCGTGCAGGCAACCCGGGCGTCTTCCCTGATACTGCGTGCGAAATTGTAGAGTGCGAGAGAGATGGCAGTCTGTGTCGGCTCCATCGAACCTTCCTGGCCGGGCTCTTTTCCGGCTTCGAGCAGCTTGGTGGCATCAGCGACCATGCAGATGCCGGTCTCGTTATTGATCTCCTCTTTTTTGGCGTAAACCTCCCAACCAAGCAGCGGTGAGTCGGCCTCCTTAATCATCCAACCGCGATTTTCGCGGAGCATGAGGCTGCTATCGGTGCCCTGCATCAGGGTGTAGGAACCGCTGAAGGAGCTGGCAAGGGTCGCTGAAAATATCTGACGCAGGTTTTTCTGATGTTCGAGGACGATCTGGACGGTATCAGGAATCTCGCGGCCATCGTTCCAGTTCATGATCGCCCCTGACCCCTGTACGGCGATCGGAAGTGACTTGAGATACCAGCCGGCGAGATCGAAGTGGTGAATGCCCAGTTCACCCGGAATTCCGATCGAGGTCGCCTTTGCGAGATGCCAGTTGATTTCGCGTTCACGCTCGGGTGTCGGCGCCGGACGGCGCCAGCTCAGTTTCTTGTTCCACTGCGAGTAGACCTGGGCAGAGTTGCCAAGCACACCCGTCTGAACAAACTGGAGGATGTGGCGATAGAGTGCGTTGGAGCGCCCCTGGAGTCCGGCCTGGAATTTTAGTTTCGTCGACTGCTGAGCCGCTTTTGCGATCGCGGCCGCATCGTCGATCGAGTTGGCAAGCGGCGCCTCGCAGTAGACGTGCTTGCCGGCCTGGAGCGCGGCAATCACAATTTCCTTATGCTGGTGGGTCGGCGTGGCGACGATCACCGCCTCGACATCGGCTGATTCGAGCAGTTTGTGATAATCGGTGACGGAGAGAGCCTTTGGCGCGAGTTCGAGCCCCTTCTTCAAATACGGTTCATAGGTGTCACAGATTGCCACGACCTGTGCGGCTGGCAATCGCGACAGGCTGGTTAGAAGCTCACGCCCCCACTGGCCAAGCCCGATCATTCCAAATTTGACCGGCGCTCCCTTGATCGCATCCTGGTCGAAGATCGCGGCGGCCCGAAGCTCCTCCTCTGTGAAGAGAACCATCAGCCCGGCCATTGCCGTCTTCAGAAAATCCCGCCTCTCGGTTGCTGTCTCAACGGTTCGATCTTTCATGATGTCCAATCCTGTCAATCATCTGGTCAATCGTCTGGCCAATCGTCTGGCCCATTCGAGCCGGGCATTAGCGGTGTTACGAGTGAAATGATGCCGACTTCATACTGTGAAGCGAACGGATATACTGCGCTCGCTCGAACTGTGCCGGATCGGGACAGTTGATCTGGCTCATGCTGCCGCGCATCCGGGCGATCGAGTCATATTCGTGTTCGGTCATCCATTCGACCATCTCACGCTCGATTGTCGACAGGTACTCAATCCCGTGCCGGTAGAGCGTCGAGCAGAGCTGTGTCACGTCCGCACCGGCCATGACCATCTTCAGCACATCGCGCGAGGTGTGAACGCCGCTGGTCGCGGCGAGCCCCGCCCGAAGTCTGCCGAAGAGGATCGCAATCCAGCGCATCGGCAAACGGAGCGCCATCGGTGTACTCAGAATCAGGTGCGGCTCGACCTCAAGATGCTCAAGGTTGATGTCAGGCTGGTAGAATCGGTTGAAGAGAACCAGCCCGCCAGCACCAGCTTCATCCAGCCGCCTGGCCATGCTCGCCATATTGCTGAAGAACGGACTGAGCTTGACCGTGACCGGAAGACTCACCGATTCGCGAACCTGACTGAGAATGTCGAGGTAGGTCTGCTCGACATCCGATCCCGATATACTGTCATCGGTCGGGATGTGGTAGATGTTCAATTCGAGCGCGCTCGCTCCTGCCTGTTCGATCTTTCGCGCATAGCTGGTCCAGCCTCCGGCAGAACTGCCATTGAGGCTGGCGATAATCGGAATGCCAACCGCCGCCCGGGCCTTGCGGATATGCTCCAGATACTCATCCGGGCCAAGACTGAACCTGGAAGGCTCTGGAAACCAGGTCAACGCCTCGGCAAAGCTATCCGTACCCTGCGTCAGATGATGCTCGTGGTCGAGACTCTCCCGGACGATCTGCTCTTCGAAGAGCGAGTAGAGAACGACTCCGGCGGCACCGGCGTCCTCCATCCGCCTGATGCTGTCGATCTCTGCTGAGAGCGGTGAGGCTGAGACGACCAATGGGGTTCGAAACTCCAGTCCTGCGTATCTGGTTCTGAGATCCATCTTCCACAACCTTTCTGCTGCGACTCCCGACTGTGACTCCCGTGTCACTCCTGTCTGCAACACCTGGCCCGCCGGCCGCGCATCCATCGCAATCATTGCACCGGTGGAGTCCCCGGGCTGCTCGAAGTTTGCTCGTCGCCCTTCCGCGAAGCCATGAACTCGTAGAAACGCCAGCGATCCCGAACGCCCTGCTGCGCCTTGACCAGCAGGCTCCGCGCCTCGTCCGGATGGCTGCGGGTCAGCATCCTGAACCGGTTCTCACGATACATGAAATCTTCGAGTGGAATCCTGGGTCCGCGAGAGTCGAGCTGGAGCGGGTTTTCGCCTGCCACTCCGCTTTCTGCCAATCCGCGTTCTGGACTATAGCGATAGAGCAGCCACTGCCCGGAGTCGACGGCCGCCTTCTGATTCTGCATTGCCGTCGTCATATTGATACCGTGGGCGATGCAATGGCTGTAGGCGATGATCAGCGACGGGCCATCATAGGCCTCTGCCTCAAGAAACGCCTTCAGCGTATGCTCGTCACGGGCCCCCATCGCGACACTGGCGACGTAGACGTTGCCGTAACTCATGGCAATCATTCCGAGATCCTTCTTACCCGCCGGTTTCCCGCCTGCGGCGAACTTGGCGACCGCGCCGCGCGGAGTCGACTTTGACATCTGGCCACCGGTGTTCGAGTAGACTTCGGTATCGAGTACCAGAATATTGACGTTTCGCCCGCTGGCGAGAACGTGATCGAGTCCGCCAAAGCCGATATCATAGGCCCAGCCGTCACCACCAATGATCCAGACGCTCTTTTTGACCAGCAGATCAGCGAGTGAAAGCAGTTGCCGCACCTCGGCTGAATCGAGCGTCGCAAGCCTCTCCCTGAGCTCGGCAACACGCAGTCGCTGGTCATGGATTCCCGCCTCGTCGTGCTGATCGGCACTCAGAATCTCCCCCGCCAGCTCTTCACCAATGGTCGCTGTCAGGCTTTTAACCAGCTCGCGCGCAAAATCGACCTGCTTGTCGAGCGATATCCGATAGCCAAGACCGAACTCGGCATTGTCCTCGAAGAGGGAGTTGCACCACGCCGGCCCGCGCCCATTCGCATCGACGGTATATGGTGTCGTCGGCAGGTTCCCACCATAGATCGATGAGCAGCCGGTCGCGTTGGCAATCAGCATGCGGTCACCAAAGAGCTGGGTCGCGAGCTTGATGTAGGGTGTTTCGCCGCACCCCGAGCAGGCGCCCGAAAACTCGAAGAGCGGCTGCTGGATCTGCTGCTGGCGGATGCTGTTGATCTTCAGATGGCGCCGATCATGCTCCGGAATCCCGAGGAAGAAGTCCCAGTTGGCACGCTCCGATTCGCGCAAAGGCGGCTGCGGAACCATGTTGATCGCCTTGAAGCGCGGCTGTGACTTGTTCTTCGCCGGACAGACATCGACACAGATCCCGCAGCCGGTGCAGTCTTCCGGGGCGACCTGAATCGTATACTTCAACCCCGCCCACTCACGATCCCTGCCGGCAGTCGACTTGAAGGTCTCCGGCGCGCCAGCCAGCTCTCCTTCATCGTAAACCTTGATCCGAATTACACCGTGTGGACAGACCATCGCGCACTTACCGCACTGGATACAGACATCCGGATCCCAGGCCGGGATCTCAACCGCCAGATTGCGCTTCTCAAACTTCGACGTGCCTGTCGGATAGGTTCCATCGATCGGCAGCAGGCTGACCGGCAACGAATCGCCCATCCCGGCAATCATTGGCCCAAGCACGTTCCGGACAAATGGCGGCGCACTCGCCGCGACCGGCGCGGGCAACTCCAGGCGGCTCGTCGCCACTTCCGGCACCCGCACCTCGAACAGATTGTCGAGCGTTCCGTCGACCGCGCGCAGATTCATGGCGACCACCTCGTCACCCTTATTCTGATAGCTTTTGACGATCGACTTTTTGATCTGCTCGATCGCCGATTCACGTGGCAATACCCCGGAAAGAGCGAAGAAACAGACCTGCATTATCGTGTTGATCCGTCCCGCCATACCAACTTCACGCGCTACCGCGGTCGCATCGATGACGTAAAACCGGATCCGCCTCGCAATGATCTTCTCCTGCATTTCACGCGGCAGCCGATCCCAGATCTCGTCCGGGCCGTATGGCGTGTTGAGCAGGAATGTCCCCCCCTCCACGAGCGGTCCGACCATGTCGTAACGCTCAAGAAAAATCGGTTGGTGACAGGCCGAAAAGTTGGCCTCTGTAATCAGATAAGTCGAATGAATGTTGTGTGGTCCAAATCGGAGATGAGAAATTGTAACGGCTCCGGACTTCTTTGAATCGTAGACGAAATAGCCCTGCGCGAAATTGTCCGTGTTCTCGCCGATGATCTTGATCGAATTCTTGTTGGCGCCAACCGTCCCGTCCGCGCCAAGCCCGTAAAAGAGCGCCCCCACTACCTCCGGCTTCTCCGTCGAGAAGTGCGGATCATAGGGAAGGCTGCTGAAAGTCACATCGTCTTCAATGCCGATGGTAAAATGGTTGCGAAGCTTTTCGGCCGCGAGGTGATCGAAGATACCCCTGACCATCGCCGGAGTGAACTCCTTTGACGAAAGTCCGTAACGACCGCCGATGACCCGGGGCATTGTCGCCATCCGGCACCAGCCGTTTGCCAGCCCCTCTGCCAACGCCGTCACGCAATCGAGATAGAGTGGCTCACCAGCCGATCCCGGCTCCTTGGTCCGGTCAAGAATGGCGACCGACCTGACCGTTGCCGGCAATGATTCAACGAATCGGCGGACATCGAATGGACGGTAGAGGCGAACCTTGACCATCCCAACCTTCTCTCCACGCTCATTGAGCGCCTCGACCGCCTCCTGCGCCGTCTCCGCACCGGAACCCATCAGAACGATCACCCGCTCGGCGTCCGGCGCCCCGACGTATTCGAAAAGGTGATACTGCCGCCCCACCAGCCCTGCCAGTTTGTCGAGCATCCGCTGAGTGATCCCCGGGCAGGCATCGTAGAAGCGGTTGACCGTCTCCCGCGCCTGAAAATAGACGTCCGGATTCTGCGCCGTTCCGCGCAGTACCGGGTGGTCCGGTGTCAGCGCCCGCCCGCGATGGGCCATGACGAGATCCATATCGATCATCGTCCGCATGTCATCTTCGGTCAGCATCTCAACCTTCATCACCTCGTGCGAAGTGCGGAAGCCGTCGAAGAAATTGATGAACGGTATTCGTGACTCAAGCGTCGCCGCCTGCGCCACCAGCGCCATATCCATCGCTTCCTGCACCGATGATGAACAGAGCATCGCCCAGCCTGTCGCGCGTGTCGACATCACATCGCTGTGATCACCAAAGATCGAGAGCCCCTGCGCCGCAATGGACCGCGCCGCGACGTGAAAGACCGCCGGAATCAGCTCACCGGCAATCTTGTACATGTTCGGAATCATCAGCAGCAGCCCCTGCGAGGCGGTAAAGGTCGTCGTCAGCGATCCGGTCTGCAGTGAACCGTGAACCGCTCCGGCCGCACCCCCCTCACTCTGCATCTCGACCACAGAGGGAACTGTTCCCCAGATGTTCGGTACAACCTCCGATGACCAGGCATCCGAAAACTCTCCCATCGGCGAGGATGGCGTGATCGGATAGATGCATATCACCTCGTTCACCCGATACGCGACGTGCGCCACCGCTTCATTCCCGTCGATTGTTTTCAGCTTTCTTTTCATCGCTTCCTCAATTCACGGTCTCGAATTCCTGATCCTGGTGACCCGATAGCAGTTTGACCTTTTCCGAAGACGGCAATAATTGAGTTGCAAACGCTGTTCCATTGGCGAAATAGTATCGGAACGCCCGAGTCCAATAAGGCTTTCCGTACTGTTCCCCTGACGAAAACAGCCGTCTTTATTGAGTTTTATCAATTATTTATTGAGGTAACCGGAGTTCGGGAGGCAGCCCAAATCACGCTGCCAGGCCGAAGAGGGGTGGGGAATGTTACCCATTCCGGGGCTACTGACCAGAAGTGTCGGGAATTTTACGCAATCATTCGAGGCTGAAAAGAGGCAAGAGACCATTATCCGACTGGCCGGTAAAG
>JBEIMN010000088.1:0-8931 GCA_040378705.1 Acidobacteriota bacterium | reverse complement strand
GGGGCCAATGTACCTGAAAACCCAGGCGCGCGTCTCGACGCTGCCGGCAAAGATTTCAAGCATCCAGTTATAGAAGCTCCCGATCGAGATCAGACAGAACATGACCAGCGCGCATCCGAGTGTCAGTCCGACGTAGACCAGATATTGCCGCAGAACGCTCCGCTCCTTAAACCCCCAGGCACGGTTGAGAACCATCTCAATCGGCTGAAAGATTCCGAGACTGGAGAAGATGAGCAGGGCGAAGGAGACGACCGTCGCCTTCCCACCTGGGCCCTGCGTAACCCGGTCGAGGCTCCAGAATATCTGTCCGGAGTCCTTTGGAACGAGTGATCGCAGGATCAGATAGAAGGTCTCGTATCCGCCTCTCCAGTGCAATATATTGATCAGAAAACTCCCGATCAGCACAATGAAGGAGAAGAAGGAGAGGAGGATATTAAAGGCGATCGCCGAGGCGTTGACGTATGTCTCGGTCGTCGTCAGATCATAGATTGCCGGCCACATCCTGCCAAAAAAGGCCCAGCTGCCCCTGATATAAAAGAGCGGGCCCCGCCCGACCGCGGGAGCGGCCAGCGGTGGATCATCCATTCGACTGGTCGGAGGTGCCTTGATCGGAGTGGTCTGCATATGGTGTCAATCGTCGATCTACCCGAGCGCCGCCAGATCGGTATCGATCGCCTTAAGGCGCTGGTGCAGCATCTGCCGCTGCGAAACCGACCGCGCATGCTTCAACTGCTCGCTGACCTGGCTGCGAACCAGCTTGAGCGAATCCTGCCGGTGCTTACGCTCGCCGTCTTCGATTGGGGGAGTGACAGAATCCGTCGAAACTGTCGCTGTTTGAGGGTTATTCGCGTCTTCAACCTGCTGTTCGACCGCTTTACTTTCCCATCCTCTGGCCATATTAAAACTGGCCTCCTTTCTTTGACCAAGTGTAGGCTGGAGGAGGAGAGATGTCCAGCGTGATATGAACAGAACCCTCCTCCTGTGGTGGGGCCGTGGGGCCACTTGTCGCATTGAATGTTTCGACGGGGCGACTGAACGACTGGGGGACGGCCTTCCCCAGAAAGTTCAGGGTGGGAATAAATATCCGGCCAGGGTGTGACAAGCTGCCGGCTTCAATACTTTTTGAATTGGGCAGGGTTTAATATCAGGAGGTCAGAGGACAAGCTGAGCGGAGGAGGGGCAGAAATGGCAAAATTGGACGATGAGCGGACGAAACTGATGGCGATCGGGCTCTCACGGGAGCTGGCGGTGGAGCGAAGTCGGCAAATCTCGCAACTTCGATACGAGCTCAGGCTGGATCTCGTAACGAACCGTGAGCGGCTCACCGGGCGGATCAGAATCAGTTTCGAGCTGATCGCGGTCGACGCACCGGTCATCCTCGACTACCGTGACCTCGAAGAGCCCAGGAAGGCCCGTGATCAATTGCGGCTCAACCCGCCGGTCACCGATCTGCGCGTCAACGGTCAACCGGTCGCCGATCCGGTAAGGCTGAACGGACACATTCTCATCGCGGAAACCTATTTTCAGACTGGTGGAAACGAGATCACGCTCGGTTTCTCGTCGCCAATCGCGAGCACCGGACGACCGCTGATCCGCTGCACCGATTCCGAGGACGGGACAGACTATATCTATCACCTGCCGGTACCGATGGACGCAAGTCTCGCCTATCCGTGCTTCGACCAGCCTGACCTGAAGGGCCGTTTCTCCCTGACGATCGAGACACCGGAGGACTGGCTGGTGGTCTCAAATAGTGAGTTGAGCGAGACCGATCGCCTGCCGGGACGCCACCAGTTCGCGGAGACTCCGCCGCTCAGCACCTATCTCTTCTCCTTTGCGGCGGGCCCCTTCGCCGTGCTTGCCGGGGAGCCGGAGGACGAGGGAGAGTTACCGCTCCGCCTCTACTGCCGCCGCTCACAAGCGGCACGGGCGACCGAGGAGTGGCCCATTCTCAGATCGATCACCCGCCAGGGTATCGATTACCTCAGTGATTATCTCGACTTTCGTTTCCCATTCTCAAAATACGATCAGGTGCTCCTTCCGGGTTTTCCATTTCGAGGCATGGAGCATGCCGGGGCAACATTTCTGAGTGAAGATGCAATTCTGCTTCCGCCGACACCGACGCGTGGCGACCTGCTCAACCGCGCGGCGCTCATCCTGCACGAACTGGTACATCAGTGGTTCGGAGATCTCGTCACCATGCGCTGGTTCGACGATCTCTGGATCAAGGAGGGTTTTGCGAACTATCTTGCCTATCGAACCATGGCGGCAATCCAGCCCCTCGGCCTCGAGCCACGCCAGATCTGGAAAAGATTTCATCTGATGCACAAGCCAGCCGCCTATGCGATCGATTCCTCACTCGGATCGACCCCGCTCCATCAGAATGTTCCAAATCTGAGGGACGCGAAGTCGGCTTATGGCGCAATCGTCTACCAGAAAGCGCCTGCCATCATTCATGCCCTCTGCTTTAAGCTCGGCGAAGAACCCTTTCGTGACGGAGTTCGCCATTTTCTGAAGCGGCATGCGTTCGATAATGCCGACTGGAAGGACCTGGTCAACGCTTTTGAAGCGAGTTCCGGCGAGAAACTTGGTGACTGGGCGGCGGCGTGGATTCTGGAACGCGGGATGCCCCTGATCAGGGTCGATTGCCAGTGCCGCGACGGAAAAGTCGATCAATTGCGGATAATTCAGCAGGACATTTCGGGTGAGAAGAGGTGCTGGCCGGTGGAGGCCCGACTTCGAATAGTTCAACGTGATGGAAAAACGGCCACGCTCGACTATTCGCTGACCGGAGAGGTGACGGAGATCACCGCACTGCGCGGGATGGAGTCTCCGCGTTACATTCTGGCCAATGACGACGATCTCGCCTACGGCCGGTTTGTGCTCGATCGACAGAGCCGGCAATCGATTATCGATAATATTGGGGAGCCCGGGGAGCCCGGGGAGCCCGGGGAGCCTGGGGATGGGCGGACCGACGACCCGTTCCTGAGAACCCTTCTCTGGGGATCAGTTCGTGACGCGCTGCTCGAAGGAGAGCTCGCCCCGATCGATTATCTGAACCTGGCTCAACGGACAATCCGGAGCGAGACGGACGAAGATCTGCTGCAGAACCTGCTCGAAAATCTGACCCTCGTCTTTGAACGGATGCTGAAGCCGGCCGTCCAGCAAGAGCTTGCCCCCGAAATCGAGGAGATGATGTGGCGGGGAATGACCACGGCGGCGACACACGAAATTCGAACGCTCTACTTTCGACTATTCCTGCGCCTTGCCTCAACCGGAGTGTCCCGGGAACGGCTGAGATCACTCCTGACGGAAGAGACCCGCCGGCCGGAGATCGAGCCTTCTCAGGAAGCCAGAAGCCCTGAAGCCAGATGGAAAATAGTTGCGACACTCCTCGCCCTTGGCGATCCGGAGTCGGAGCGACTGCTCGCCGCTGAGAAGCTCCGCGATCAGAGCAGTGACGCCGCAAGGCAGGCCTGGATGGCGGAAGCCGCCCGCCCCGACCCTGAGACAAAGAAGCGATACTTTGCCAGATACCTCCGACAGGAAGATGACTCTGAAGGCGAGCCGGAAGAGTTGCCGGAAGACTGGATTCAGGGGAGCCTTGCCAACTTCAACAGTCACCACCAGTCTGCGCTGACACTCCAATTCCTCTACACGGCACTGGCGGCGCTCCCCCAACTCAAACGGGAGCGGAAGATATTCTTCATCAACGCCTGGCTCGAAGCCTTCCTCGGCGGGCAGCCGGCCGCGACCGTGCGCGTGGTCGTCCGGACTTTCCTTAATGTCTACGCCCTGCCACCTGACCTTAAGTCGAAGTTATCATTCTACCTTCCAGCGTCTTTTAGGGATTCTGGCAGGGATTCTGGCAAAAAATCTGACCGGGAGTAACGCTAAAACACTCCCGTTCCGGCTCGACCGCAGACTATTTTTCCCATTCGCCCATCTTCCGCTCAACCTCGGCCAGCAGCGGAAGCTGCTGCGTACGCCCCAGAAACTGGCGGGCACGCTCGGCCTGCGAATAGGCCTTTTTCCGATCTCCCTGCCCTGCCTGGGCAATCGCGAGGCGCAGATGGGCCCGGCCAAGACCGATCTTGTCCCCAAGGCCGGAAGCGATCAGGATCGCCTGTTGTGCCAGCTCCATCGCAAGCCTGTAATCATGGCTGGTCGCGGCCATCTCGCTCAGTTGTATCATCGACAGGCACTCTGCCCGCCGATCCCCGACCGACCGTGCGACATTGGCCTGCCGCTCGAAGAACTGGCGGGCGATCACCGGATCTCCCTGGTGGAAATAGGCAAGGCCAAGCCCGCCAAGTGCGCCGGCCTCGCCGCGGCGATCGGCCAGATCATGCGATATTGCCAGCGACTCCTCGAGCGCATCGAGCGCCTTCACATAGTCGCCCTGCATCACACACGCGTTTCCAAGGCCGGTCAGCGCACTCGCCTGGCCTCGTCGATCCCCAATCTCACGCGCAATATTCAACTGCCCACCGAGGTACTCTGCCGCCGGGCCGGGATCCTCAAGCGCGAGGTGTGTCATCCCAATTCCACCAAGCGCGACACTCTCGTTACGCCGATCACCGATTTCACGCGCCAGCTTCAACTGCGCCTGAAAATTGTGGCTGGCAGTGCGAACCTCGCCCTGACCATAATTGGTGAGCCCCAGATTTCCGAACGCGATCGCCTCGACTCGCTGATCGCCAAGTCGCGAAGCGAGATCGAGCACCTCTTCGTGAAACTTGCGCGCGAGATCGAGCGACCCGGCAAGGTAATGCGCCATCCCGAGGCCGGAACGAGCGTCAGCCTCACCCCGGCCATCCTTGATCGACGCCGCGAGCGCGAGCGCCTGATCGTAGCAGTCGATGGCGTGATGCGTCTCACTCAGATCGGAATACGAATCACCCAGCGCGATCAGGTGGCGCGCCGTCGCCTTCTTTCGGTTCAGAATGCGCGACGCTTCAAGCGCCGCCTCATTCCAGCGGATTCTCTCTCGTGGATGCTGGCGCAGGTTGAGCACATATTTGCCCGCATCCGGAAATGAGTTGCAGAGCTCACACGCTGCCCGATCATCGTCGAGATGCCTTCGCGCCCAGATCTGCGCCGTCTGGATGTTCTGCCATTCGAGATCGAGCAGATCCATCCCCTGGTTCAGTAATCGCCCGCCCTGCTCATACAGCGCGTCAGCCTCGTGCAGAACGCTCTGGTAATGGGAGGAGAACCGGTGCTTGGCAATCCGCCGCTCCTCACCCGTCAATCGCTGATCGGTAAACTGCAGCATCAGATCGTGCAGCCGGTAACGATTCGTCACCGGGTTGGACTCAAGCAGACTGTAGGCCTCGAACTGTACCAGCATCTCGGCCGCCACCTGCGGATTGACACGCCAGACCGCCGCCAACGCCTGCAGATCGAAGCTGCCGCTGAACGGCGCCATAAATCGCCAGAGCTGCTGCAACCCGGACGAGAGCAGATCGTAACAGTTGAGCAGTACACTCTCGACAAATCCACCCCGCAACTGCCTTGCCGCGAGCCGCACCGCGAAATCGGAGACTGAAATCTCCGGATGCTGGAGCATCGTCCCCGTCGCGACCCGTATCGCCAACGGCAGATGGCCGCATAACTCCGCAATTCTCGGCGCATCGATCCCGATTCGTGGAACGAGTTGCTGCACCAGCCGGCTCGACTCGGCGCTCGTCATCACCTGAAGATGCTTCACGAACATCCCGTTCAGCGAAATGTTCTGCCGACTCGTCATAATCGTCAGCCAGCCCTCTGGCGGAAGCAGCGCCATCACCTGCTGCGCACTCCCCGCATTGTCGAGCAGCAAAAGCGCACGCTTTCCACTCAGAACCGACTGATAGAGGCGTGACAGCTCAACCTCGTGCTCCGGCAACCTTATTCCTGGCAGATAGGCGCGAATCACCTGCCCCTGCGCCTCGGAGGCTGGAAGCGGCTGCGGACTCGCCCCCTTGAGGTCGATATAGATCTGGGCATCAGAATGGCTCTTCAACAACTGGTGCGCAAACTTTACCGCCAGGGTCGTCTTTCCAACTCCGCCGGCCCCCTGGATCCCGATAATTCGGAACCCGGATTTCGCCTGAGTCACGCCCAACTCTTCGAGCTCAAACTCACGCCCGGAAAAATAGTGGACTACCGGCGGTAACTGGTGAAGCTGAACCTGATCGGAATCCCTCATCGTTGTTAGCATTTTTGATGGCTGCAAAACTGGAAAGCCCTCCTTTCAGTCAATGTCACCCTGCATCGTGTCGGCAGGATTACACCCTGATCTGCCTGTTTTATATCTCTTATCTATTCTGCCTTTGGGGCTCTTGCTGCCCTTGCTGCTCTTACCGCAATAATTGAATGACCGCCTCGACAACAAACCCAGGGCCAGTCACGATACCGGCCCCCCCGGAACTAACTTAACGGGCGGTCAAACATCACCCCGCTTTGAGTCGATGATCCCTTTTCTGGATGCATGAAGATTAAAATTCCTCCACCCCTTCGAGGGTCTCCCTGATCAACAGGTCGACAACCGCCCGAAGATCTCCTGTCTCCCTGTAGACACGCAACTGCCGGTCGGCACTCGTCCCCTCGTCAAGTATGCGGTGGATGTAGTTTATCTCTTCGCGGCTGTCGAGCTCATCGACGACATCATCGACAAATTCCAGCAGCTCAAGAATCAGATCCCGCGTCGGAACCTCTGCCTTCTTGCCGAAATCGATCAGCTTACCGTCGAGGCCGTATCGAGCTGCACGCCATTTGTTCTCCTCGATCAGTGCCCGACGATAGAGGCGGAAACCAAGATTCTGCCGGTAGAGCTTGTAGAGTTTCGCGGTGATCGCCTGGATCAGCGCGGCGATGGCGATCGTCTCGTTGATCCGCGACGGGATGTCGCAGATTCGAAACTCAAGCGTCGGAAAGAACGGATGTGGTCGCACATCCCACCAGATCTTTTTACCGTTATCGATGCAGCCTGTCTTCACCAGCAGGTTGACGAAGCTGTCAAATTCACTCGCTGAATTGAAATATTCGGGGATGCCCGTCCGTGGAAACTGCTTGAATACCTCGTAGCGATAACTCTTCATCCCGGTATTGCGCCTGATCCAGAAGGGAGAGCTGGCCGAGAGCGCATAGACGTGCGGAAGCATGTAGCGTGCCGCGTTCATGACTGCAATCGCCGCTTCGCGATCCGCAAAACCGATATGGACGTGCATTCCAAAGATAAGCAGGGAGCGTGCCGTCTGCTGCATCTCCTCGATCAGTTGGTGGTAGCGTTCGTGCTCAGTGATCTGCTGGTCGGCCCAGTGGGAGATCGGATGTGTCGAGGCGGCGACAATGGCGAGCCCCTTCCGTTTAGCCAGCTCAGCAATCCCGCGCCGCAACTTTGTCACGTCGGCCCGCGCCTCGCGAATATTGCGACAGATGCCGGTCCCAACCTCGATCATCGACTGATGCATCTCCGGCTTCACCTGCTCACCAAGCATCATTCGACCCTCTTCGAGGATCTCATCAACCCGTGATCTCAGCTCGCGGGAGTTGGGGTCGATGATCTGAAACTCCTCTTCTATTCCAATGGTAAACTCATTGTCTAATGGCATACCCTATCCCCTCAAGCCGCTAAAAGTAATGTGGCCGTAATGTGCAGTAATGTGGATCGACAGATTGTCGGATCCCTCTCCGGAAAGGCTTAATCATCGCTAAAGCATCGCCAAGGCATTGCCAAGGCATCGCCAAGGCATCGCCAAAGCATCGCCAAGGCATCGTAAGTCTTTTGAATGGTTGAGGCAAGAAGAAGCCGACCAAACCAGCTTTCCGGGCATTCTCGGCTTTCCGGGCATTCTGGCAGCAGAACCGGGGCAATGCGAGGCGAAGAGTTCAGATCGTCACTGCCCGCAGTCCCTGCCGCAAACAGTCGTCACGCCCGGGAGCCCGGGCTTGACGATCCCCCGGAATCCTTACCCGCCATCACCGGAGCGAGTCGTCAAATCAGACCCGAGATCGGGCCCGACATCGGACCTGAGATCGGAATTAAGCCACGTCGACCAGCGGTACGAATTTGCCGGCACGACACCGTGAAGCGCATAGTCGACGAGCATCTCGGCGACGCAGTCGGTGATCCATTCGAAATATGGCTCTGTTACCGAGAATATATCGGCATCCGGCGCCGGGTTGGTAAAATCGATCGCATAGGGGATGCCATCACGCATCGCAAATTCGACGGTGTTCAGATCGTAGCCAAGTGCCTCGTTGATCAGGATCGTCTCGCGAATGATTCGATCCTCGAGCTCGGGTGGAATCGTCGATGTCTGACGCGGAAGATACCGGCGTGTGTGTGGATCGTAGGGCATGACCAGAACGTGCTTCCGCCCGACACAGTAACACCGGACATAATCGGTGAAATCGATGAACTCCTGGAGCACCATCGCCAGCGTTCCGGTTCGATCGTAGGCTTCCAGCAGCTCCTGACGTGAATTTACCTTGTAGACGTCACGCCAGCCGCCTCCGTCGTGCGGCTTGAGGAATGCCGGCAACCCGATATGGTCGATGATCGACTCCCACTGAAGCGGGTATTCAAGATTGCGCAATGAGGCGTCCGTAACCCCTGCAATGTAGGCTTTCTGCGGCAGAAGAATGGTCTTCGGCACGGCAACTCCGAGGCGCGCCGCCAGTGAATAACCAAAAAATTTCTCATCTGCCGACCACCAGAAGGGGTTGTTGACGATGATCGTCCCATTGAGCGCGGCATGCTTGAGAAAGGAGCGATAAAATGGGATCTCGTGCGAGATTCGGTCGATGATCAGTCGGTATTCACATCCGTCGGAGATTCGGATTCCACCGATTTTGACGTATTCCGCCGTCACACCGGCGTTCATTGCGTTTATCTTCTCGATCAGTTTCGGGGGGAAGGTATTCTCCATTCCCACCAGGATTCCG
>JBEIMN010000087.1:0-8974 GCA_040378705.1 Acidobacteriota bacterium | reverse complement strand
TTCGCCAGCGACGGAACTGACCGGATCAGGGCCTTCTGGTGGAATCAGATCTATCTGAATCGTGTCTTTCAGCGGGGGACGAGGCTGATTCTTTATGGTCAATGGCGGTTCAATCGATACAAGGGGATATTCGAGATCGAGAATCCAGATCATGAGATTCTGTCAGACGGTGATGAAGACTCGGAGATCTCGGCGATTCATACCGCGCGTCGTGTACCGATCTACCGCAAATTGGGTGAATTTAGAACGCGTACATTGAGGTCGATCCTCCACCACGTGATTGAGCAGTTGTCAGTGCCGCTTCCCGATCCATTGCCGGCGGAGATGATTGCGCGGTGCGGTCTGTCGTCGCGCGATGAAGCGCTCCGGCGAATCCATTTTCCGTCGGATGATAACGCGATTGCGGACTACAATGAATCGCGTTCGGCCGCGCACCGCCGACTGATATTCGAGGAGCTCTTCTGGCTGGCGCTGGCGCTCGGTCTTCGGCGGGTGGAGCGAATGAAGGAGCCAAAAGGAGAAGTGATCGAGGTCAGTGATCGAATTCGTGAAGTGGTCCGCGGGATACTTCCCTTCTCACCAACGGCGGCGCAGAAGCGTGCACTTCGTGAGATCGTCGGGGATCTGACCGGTGAGCAGCCGATGAATCGGCTTTTGCAGGGGGGTGTCGGCAGTGGCAAGACGATAGTTGCGATTCAGGCGATGGTTGTCTCGATCGAAAATGGTTACCAGGCCGCACTGATGGTTCCGACGGAGATTTTGGCAGAGCAGCACGCACGCAATATCAAACGAATTCTGGCGTCGAGACCATACCGGGTGGAGCTGCTTACCGGAAGTCTGAAGGCGAAGGAGAAGCGAGCCATCCATGAAGCTCTCAAGGCCGGGGAGATCGATCTGGTCGTTGGGACACATGCGCTGATTCAGGAGGGTGTCGACTTCAGCCGGCTTGGATTGGTGGTCGTTGACGAGCAGCATCGATTTGGCGTCATGCAGCGGGCAGGTCTGCGGAGGCGCGGCTTCAACCCGGATGTGCTGGTCATGACGGCGACTCCGATTCCACGGTCGCTCGCGATGACAGTGTACGGCGATCTCGACGTCTCGGTAATTGACGAACTTCCACCGGGACGGACAGCGGTCAGGACTCACGTTCGCGGTGACGACCGGCGGGAGAAGATCTACGAATTCATCAGATCCCAGTTGGCGTCCGGGCGGCAGGCATATGTTGTCTATCCGATCATCGAGGAGTCGGAAAAACTCGATCTGCGAAACGCCACCGATATGTACGAGGATCTGCGGAGCGAGGTTTTTCCGGAGTTTCGGCTTGGCCTGCTTCACGGTCGGATGAAGCCTTTGCAGAAGGAAGAGGTTATGAGATCGTTCGCCGGGCATGATCTCGACCTGCTTGTGGCGACGACAGTGATCGAGGTTGGGGTCGACGTCCCGAACGCCTCGGTTATGCTGATCGAACATGCCGAGCGATTTGGGCTTTCACAGCTTCACCAATTGCGCGGACGGGTTGGAAGAGGGGCGGCGGAGAGCTACTGCATCCTGCTCGCCAGGTTTGGCCAGCAAAGTCAGCAAGATCAGCAGGGCCAGCCCGGCCAGCCCAGACGATCCGATCGTGAGGATGGCGAGCAGGGGCCGCATCGGAAAACTCAGGACGCGCGCGCGCGTTTGAAGACGATGGAGGAGACGAATGACGGATTTCTGATCGCCGAAAAGGATCTTGAGATCCGTGGACCGGGAGAGGTCATGGGGACACGCCAGTCAGGAATTCCAACCTTCAGACTCGCCAACCTGGTGAGGGATCAGAAGTTGCTTGAACTGGCGAAGCTCGAGGCTGACCATATGCTGACGAGGCGCGGGCTGACACGAGAGACTGATCTGCTGATCCGGCATCTTCAGGGCCAGCCAAGATACGGGCTCTCACGCATCGGCTGAGCGCGAAAAATTTCAGATCAAAACGAATTGCAATCGTTGCTCAGGGGTTGATGAGGCGGCCCTCGGAATTGACCGCCAGTTGGTGATCGGCGCAAAGCTGCTCGATTGTGTTGAGGGTCGTCGCTTCGTCAAAGGTCAGGTCGGGACCAAGTGTCTGGTCGAGTATCCAGCCGATCATTCCTGAGCGTCCATCGGTGATCGACGCTGAGAGTTGGCGCGCGGTGTATCTTCCCGGAAACTCGGTGACGATTCGGATCAGGGCTCCAGTCAGTGATCGGCTGTCGTCAGTTTGACTGATCATGGGCTCTGCGTATTGGCGTACTGGTTGCCGGAGGGCTTTCTGCTGTTGCATTTCCTTGAGGTTGCTCACGGCTGGTGGTTGAGTGGGGGGGCGAAGTTCATAATCTCCACGAAGGCCGCGGGCGACCTGTTTCTCATAAAGTTCGAGAGTGCATACGGCGTCGAGGGCGGCGTAATCGAGTTGTTTGCGGCTGAGTGGACGCCGGCTCCAGTCACTGCGCTGTTCGGTCTTCTCGATGGTCAGTCCCAGATGGCGTTCAACGAGTGCCTGGAGCGAGTATTTCTTCTCGCCGCTTCGTCGGGCGGCAAGCATAGTATCGTAAACAGGTGAAGTGCGGATGCCATAGTGACGGGCAAGTCGAACTGCGTCATAGCTGGCGTTGTGGATTACCTTTGTTTGGAGGCTGGTTTCGAGCGGGAAGCGAAGAGGCTCCGGATTCCATCCCGTGAGAAGGTCGCAGATGGCGACAGTGATCTGGTCGTTTTCTCGAAATCCGATCTGAATGATCGAGATCCGTTCTTCATCGCGACTCCACCAGTTGATGGTCTCGATGTCGAGCGCGAGTACGTCGGCAGCATTCAGCCGTGGCAGGATTCGTTGAAATCCTTGATCATGATCGATAATCTCGATTCGGTATGGAGTCATTATTTATATCAAAATATTCTATCCGACAGGTGCCTGATCGAGTCGAGGCTAAAGTTGCCCGCCCAGTACCAGAACTCAATAGAAGAGATAAATCTCGATCCGGTAGCCGATGTCATTATCGACCTATCGATGGTACGATAGCACCCCTTAGCGTTGCCATGGGAATTATTCGTAATGCCGGCCATCCGGCTGATTTAATCAGGATTGATCAAGGGAGAACTTTTCTGAATGCAGGAAGTCAGACAATCACCAGTCAAGCTGGTCCAGATCGAGCCGCGTCCGTCAATTTCGACGGGTGATGGCGGATCATCCGGGACTTTGTCGCTATCCCCTCTGACCGAAAGCGAAATATTTCGCAAAAAACTATATGTTGGATTTCGCAAGTTGGCCGGGCTCTTCTACACTGAAAACGCCTATGGTACGGTCAGACGGTGGGCGTTCTCAACCTTTCTTCCGGCGGAGATCCTTGGGCGCTGGCGTCCAAACCGTAAAGGTGAGTGTAATCGATGTGGAATGTGCTGCAAGATAGTTCTTCACTGCCCATTTCTGCACGATGATGACCAGCAGACGTCATGTCGCATCTACACGTCAGAGAAGCACGTCCCGCCACCATGCCTCTCCTATCCCTTCGACCCCTGGGATCTTGCTGACGTTCAGCGGGCTATTTCACCCGCGATCTGTCCATTTACTTTTGAGGGAGAGCCGGAGCATCCCACTATCCGTGGAGCGGTTGCGGCCTGGCTTCGTGTCAGATTGACGAAGCGGTTCGAGAATTTGCGCGCACTGCTGAATCGCTGATTGGTTAAGAGAAGAACTGAAGCGACAAAAAAGAGGGAGCGGCCACTGGCCACTCCCTCTTTTTTTACAACTTCGTTTCTGGCTTTAGAAGTTGAGGCGACCCGAAATCTGGACGACTCGGGCGCCGACATTGACACCGGTGATACGGCCGAACTGAGCACTGTTGACGCTCTGATCACCAAAGAAGAAGACCGGTGTGTTCATAAAGTTGAAGAGATCACCACGGATCTCCAGGCGGATCCGCTCGGTAACGGAGAAGCGCTTGAAGAGTGAGAGATCGTTGCCAAACTGCGACGGCCCATCAAACTGGAGACGCTGAAGCGTTCCAAGCTGTGAGTTGATCGGATTGAAGAAGACCTGACCAGTGAAGGCGGCGGTGTTGCCAAGATTATCAGCACCGACGGCACGACCGGTCGCCGTATCGATCACGGCTGGATCGATGTAGAAGACCTGTCCGTTCGGAAGTTTCCGAACCTTGAAGAGGTCCTTGATCTGCTCACGATTGAGGGTTGAGCTCGCCGGATTGCCGGTTGCACGGCCGGCGCGATTGAATGTCGCCCGCTGTGAAAGGATCGAGAATGGCGCACCACTCTGCCACCGCAGGATGGTGCTGAGCTGCCATCCACCGATGATCGTATCGATTGCACGGTTAGCACCGCCAAAGAACTTCTTCCCCTTACCAAATGGGAGCTCGATGAGAACATTGCTGTTGATGATGTGGGTTACATCAAAATCGGCACGAGTCTTTTCAAGCTCTGGGCGGGCGTTATCGAGAAACGGTTCGAGCCTTGCCTGTGAGGTTCCGGCCGAGTTGGCCAGGGCTTTGCTGAAGGTGTAGTTCATCTGGCCAAAGACACCGTTTCTAAGACGGCGACGAGCCTCAAACTGGAAGGAGTGATAGTCGCTCGTTCCGCCATTGACGATCAGGTTCGAGGCATAGATTCCCGGGTTGGGAAGGAAGAGGGCATTCGATCCGCCGATTCGGTTGCTGATGTAGAAATCAGCCAGACCGGCAGGCTGGCCCTGCTGAATAAGTCCGCGGACGGTCGTGTTGTTGAGCAGCGCTGAGGTCGCGCCGGTACCGCCGATGTTCGGAAGAAGATTCAGCTGCTGACTGCCGGTAATCGCCGCATTGTAGTTAGGGTTGAATGCTCCCGACGATGCCAGTGCGAGATAGCCATTGTTTCTGGCGATCAGGAAGTCATCGAGGAAGGGCTTGTTGACACCGGCATTGATCTGGTTCAGGTCGATACCACGCCAGATTTCGCGACCGAGTGTGCTGACATACCGCGCTTCGACCGCGAAGTCCTTGAACCATCCGCCAAGCTCACGCGTGATACCAAAAGTGATCTGGTGGATGTAGGGCTGCTTAAGGTTTGGCTCAACCGCGGAGGCAACGCTTGTTGGTGAAAGCACAAGCTGATCAGCATAGTTACGCGGAACCTTGAAGGTCACCGTTGGAACGGGAACTCCCTGCGAGAGGCGTGTGTACTGATTTACCAGCGCCGCCGAAGTCGTCAGACCGGAGTTGTTCAGAAATGCGTTACGGACAACAGTCATCGCCTCTTCGTTGACGAAGGACATTGTGTAGCCGCCGCGGATCGAGGTCTTACCGTCCTTGAACGGATCCCAGGCAAATCCGGCCGTCGGTCCAAAATTGTTGGTATCCTTGCCGTAGATGCCACCATTGACGAAGTTGACCGTTCCGTTCGGGTCGAGCAGAACGTCCCGGACTCCCTTTCCGTTCAACTGGGGAATGAGACCGAGGTTGTTGTCTTCCTTGACCGGGCTGAAGTACTCCCACTTGACGCCGTAGCGGATTGTCAGGTTGGAGCGAAGTCGCCAGTTGTCCTGGAAGTAGAAGGCGTAGTTGTTGAGGGAGAGGTTCTTCTCTTCCGGCAGGCCGGGAACGAATCCCGAGGTCTGGTTGCGAACCTGGAACGTCTGGTTGACCGAAGTGATGACACCATTGAGGAACGATACCAGCGCATTGGCGTTGGCCAGATCGGTCGTCTGAATCCGCTGACCGGTTGGGCTGGCCGGATCTACCGGGAAGAGGTTGGCGTTCAACTGAACGTTGGCAGGCGCCGCGGCGCTGAAGCCGAAGTTGATCGTCGGATATTGACCGGCATAGTTGTAAGGCCGGACACGAATCTGCTGGAGGCTTCCGCCAAACTGCATCGCGTGGTCACCAAGCGTCAGTGAGGCGTTGTCGATATACTGGCGCGTCCGAGTATCGCGGCCCTGCGGCAGGAATGACACCTGACGGCTGGTGATGAACGGCACGGTCAGGATTCCCCCACCGTAATCGACATCAGTGTTGAAGGCGACCGGGGCAAGGTTCGCTCCGATGCGAAGCTCATTCTGGAACTTCGCCGTGCTCCAGCGCCAGGCACCGACGAAGAATTTGACCGTCGACTCAGTGAAGACCTTCGGACGGCCATTGATCAGGTCAAGGTCTGTTCGGTCGTCGGTCTCCTTGAACCACTGGAATGAACCTTCCAGCTTGTGAGCATCCGTCAGGTTGTAGTCGAGACGGCCCTGATACTGGTTCCGGTTATTGAGATCCTGCTGATTGAAGCGATAGCCGGCGGTGTTGAGCAGGCGGCTGCTGGTCGAGTTGCCGACGTCGTAATTGTTGACCTTGTTCGCGCCTGGTGTCTGATCGATGATCAGGCTCTTGATCTTCGGATCGAGTGTCAGGCCAACGAGTTGCAGGACATTGATCGATTGAACAGTGTTGTCGGTCGGGCGAACATACTTGAAGACGCCATTCAGAAAGTCGCCGTTGACCGGGATCGTGTTGTTCTGGGTGGTCGCCGTCGACTGGCGGAAGCCTTCATATGAGGCAAAGAAGAAGAGTTTGTTCCTGAAGATTGGTCCGCTGACATTTCCACCGAACTGGTTCCGGTTCAGGAAAGGCCTGGCAACAGCATTCGGACGCGAGGCGTTGTTGAACCAGTTGTTGGCTGAAAGCGCGGAGTTGCGGTTGAACTCGTAAAGGGTTCCGTGAAGATCGTTACCGCCCGAGGGGGTGATCAGCTTGACCTGTGACGAGCCACCGGCGCTGTCGGCACCCTGGTTGGTTGTCGTGATCGTGAACTCACCAATCGTATCGGCGGTCGGCCGGTTCGGGACGAAGTCGAGGGAGTTGGTCCGGATGAAGTTATCCTGGATGTTGATTCCGTCCTGGGTTACCTGTGTCCACGAGGGGCGGCCACCATTGATTGCGGTGTTCGTCCGGTTGAGAATTCCGGGAACGCCGGCCTGAAGACGGATCAGCTCGATCGGGTTGCGTCCGTTGAGGGGAAGATCGATGATCTGACGCTTCGCAACGGTGTTGCTGACCTCAGGTGAGGAGGTGTTGACGATATCGGCACCTGCCTGGACTGTAACGGTTTCGCTCGTCTCTCCAACTTCCATCACGACTGAAAGCGAGTAGTCCTGGCCTGGATCGACCTTCGCCTCGGTATAGCTGCGGCTCTTGAAGCCCTTCGCTTCGAGCTTGATCGTATAGTTGCCCGGCTGAAGCTGGGCGAAGAAGAAGGCGCCTTCCCCAGTACTCACGAGACTCTGCTGCCGGCTTGTTCCTTCATTGACGACGGTGACAGTGGCTCCGGAAACCACCGCGCCGGTCTGATCAACGACTGTCCCGACGATGCGACCCAGTGGGTTCTGCGCTAACGCCGCGGTGGACAGAAGGAGCAGACTGAACAATGAAATCGTCAGACTTAAGACTCTTCTCATCGATTATCTCCTTGATTCTCCATGTAATCGGAACTTCAGAGAAGCTCCTGAATTGGCCTTGATTGGCCTGAATTCGATAGCTGGTCTCTAATAGAATTGCAAAATGCTTTTCAGATGCCTGGATTCTGTATAAGGCAACATTTATGCAAATATGATGCCGCTGTTTAAAGTACTGTTTTTCTTGCGCTTAAGCAGCTTGCTTGTCAACTGGGAGGAGAATAAATCCATTTTTCTGAATATCAACTCTTGAATTTCGGATAATTCCGATAGCCTGATTCCAAAACCGGATCGAGTTACACGGGAGGAAGTGGAGTCGGTGGGTTGAATCCAGAGTGGGTGATATAAACGGCCTTGAATTCCGATCGGCCTGATCTACGTCTGCCTGATCCACTTCTTGCTGGTACACGTCGGATTAAAGGTTGGAAAGGGTTGGCGGGTGGGTATAATCCGTCTGAAGCAATTTTGGCAGGCGCTGGGGTTGGGGCTGCTGTGATGAAATTGTCAGGCTGAAACTGCCCGGGGTAAAACCACATTGATCACATTGATCACATTGATCACATTGATGAGGATGAGGAGGAATCGAAGATGATGGTTGTCGGAAGATGGCTATTGGCCCAGGTAAGGACCAAGGCCCAAACCCATGCAGGGATGAGGCTGGTGGTTCTGGCAATTCTGTCTGGTTTGCTTTCGGTTGGATCGGGAGGGGGAGAGGTCCTGGCGCAGGGCGGAACGCGGCAGGTTGAACTCTTCTTCTTTCAGCCAGGCGGGGCACGACCGGCGAGACCGATCACGTTCATCATTGGAGTTAAGGCCGGCGAGGTGGGCGAGTTGGGAGTTGGCACCAGGCGAGTGACGGAGAGTGACGGGCGGTTCGTGTTGACGTTGCCGGCTGATCGTGACGCGTCGATTCGACTCCTGGTCGAGGGTGATGACCGTCGGTATGGCGACACGATGCTGCTCTTCACGGCGACGAAAAAACTGACGGTTTATCCGGTCTTTCTCGCGCCGAGCATTGTCGGATCTTCTTCCCAATCATTGGCAGTCGGAGGAGGCACCCCACTGGCGCAATATCGACCGGGCAGGATCAGCCACGACGACCTGGTTTCAGCGGATGCGCGAGAACGTTACAACAAAGGTTTGCAGGCATCCGACGGCGGAGATGTCGAGACGGCAATTGGTGAAATGGTCCGGGCAATAGTTCTTGTGCCGCGCTATGCTGGTGCGCTCAATCAGCTTGGGCTGCTCTTTTACCGGCTTGGCCGGATGGCGGAAGCGGCCGCCACCTTCACTCAGGGAGTGACGTTTGGGGAGAAGACTGTCAATGCCTATCTCAATCTTGGGGTGACGCTCAATCGGTTGGGTCGCTATGTTGAGGCAGTCCCAATACTGACCAATCTTCTTGAAGCGGAGCCAGCATTGACGCGGACCCGGCTGCCGCTGGCCGAGGCGCTGATTCAGATTCAGCAATGGGATGCCGCGGTGGAGGTTCTGCAGCGGGCGATTGCCGAGATCGAGAGTCTCCCGCCGGATATGCAGGCGGAG
>JBEIMN010000086.1:0-9055 GCA_040378705.1 Acidobacteriota bacterium | reverse complement strand
CTGCCAGGCATCGCATAGCACTCGCCGAGCTTTTCGATTCGGGCGGCGCGATAACCGGTCTCTTCCTCCAGCTCGCGCACGGCGCAATCTTCCGCCAGCTCGGTCGCGATCATTCGACCATTCTCTTCACGCCCCCCCAGTGTTCCGGCCGGAAGCTCCCAGATCGCTTCTCCGATTGGATAACGATACTGGTGCATGAGCAGTATCCGGCCGTCATCGAAACGGGGGACGATTACACAGATCCCTGGATGTCGAATCGCGCCGCGCGTGATCGTCTCCCCAGTTGCCTCGTTCCGTATCGTCTCCCGATTGAGTATCCAGCGCAGCTCATCGCCATGCCTTGAGGGTCGGGCTTCACGATAGGCATTTGTGACCTGTAACCAGGTGAATTGTGTCTTCATGGGCTGGTATTTTGTCGCATCATTAAAATGATCGCAACTGGTATACCAACGTCTGGCCCAACGTCTGGCCCAACGTCTGGTCCAACGTCTTGACAAAAATTGGATGTTCACACATTATCATCGCTTGCATTGATGAATGTTCTTTCAATTTTTGATCGAGTAGAGGCGCGGTTTTCAAGAGTAGCCGGCGCGAGGGAGCGAAGTTCCATCGACCGCCAGTGAAAGGGATAGACCGCCGAAGCCGGTGAAGACCTTCGATTCTTTATGGGCTGACTGTCGGGGCTAAATCCCCGAGGTTGTCATCGCTTGACGGCGGTGGGGCGCTCTCGGTAACCACAGTCATCATAATTGATACAAGGCCATTACGGCCTGACAAGGGGTTAGCAGCGTTCGTCACTGCTAACCCCTTTTCTTTTTTCAGGCAGGTTTTTCAGGCAGGTTTAAGAGAGAGAAATATGCTGGTGATGAAATTTGGCGGGACGTCGGTCGAGGATTCGACGGCGATTCGCCGGCTGATGGGAATAGTCAATCATTATCTGGATCGTCGGCCGATCGTCGTTGTATCGGCGATGGGAAAGACGACAAACGGGCTCCTTGAGTGTGGGCGGCTGGCTTCGAGTGGAGCGACGGCTGAGGCGATGACGAAGCTTGCGCAGATTGGAGCGCGCCATTACGAGGCGGCGACCACACTGGCTGCCGCCGAAGAGGTCGACGCGGTGCTTCGCGTTCTGACCGCGCGGTTTGAAGAGATTGGGCGGCTGCTGGCGGAGGTTGCCGCGGGCGGAGGCCTGTCGCCACGACTCTCCGATGCCTTGTCAGCCAGTGGGGAGCTTCTATCTTCGACGGTTGTCGCGGCGGCTTTTCGTGGAGAGGGACTCGCGGGCCGTTGGGTCGATATCCGGCCGGCGATGCTGACCAATGACGATCATACTCGCGCCACGGTCCAGTTCGATCAGGCCAACCCGCGTTTGAAGACGCTCTTCACCGCTGCATTGGAGGGTGATGGAGTGCCGGTGACGCAGGGGTTCATCGGATCGACCGTCGATGGTGTGACGACGACGATCGGCCGCGGCGGCTCCGATTTTTCGGCCTCGATAATCGGGGCGGCGCTCGATGCCGAAGAGATCCAGATCTGGACCGACGTCGATGGCATTATGAGTACCGATCCGCGGATCGTGCCTGAAGCGGTCAAGGTCCGAACGATCTCGTTCGCCGAAGCCTCTGAACTGGCCTATTTCGGGGCGAAGGTATTGCATCCGAGTACGCTGTTGCCGGCGATGGCAAAAGATATCCCGGTTCTGGTCTGCAATTCGCGGCGACCGGAAGTCAAGGGGACGGCGATCGTTCGTCACGCGCCGCCATCGAGTGCGCTGGTCAAGGCGATTGCGTTCAAACGTGGAATCACGGTCGTCAATGTCAGCTCCGATCGCATGCTGATGGCACATGGATTTCTGGCACGTCTCTTCGAGATCTTTGATAAGTATGAATCGCCGATCGATATGGTCGCGACCTCGGAAGTCAGTGTCTCGATGACTCTTGACGATACGCGTAATCTTCCGCGACTACTACCGGAGTTGCAGCAGTTGGGGGAGGTGGTCGTCGAACCGGATCAGTCGCTGATCTGCCTGGTCGGCGAGAATCTGAAGTTTATTCCAGGGGTTGCGGCGCGAATCTTCTCGGCGATCTCCGGGATCAATGTTTCGATGATTTCGCACGGAGCGTCAGCGATCAATCTGAGTTTCATCGTTAGCGACCAGCAGGTTGAAGAGGCGGTACGGTTGCTCCACCAGGAGTTCTTTCGTGTACCTGATGCGGAGACCTTCGAAGTGACGCCACGCCTCGACGAGGTTTGAGCAGGGAGAAAATTGTGAATATTGCACTGGTGGGATATGGAAAGATGGGCCGAATGATCGAGCAGGTGGCGACCGCGCGTGGCCACCACATCTCGGCTCGCTTCGATGTCGATAATAACAGCCAGGGCGAGGGGCTGACTGCCGAAGCGTTGAAGGGAACCGATGTCGCGATCGAATTCTCGACTCCGGAGGCCGCGCTCCGGAACATCGAGCGGCTGGTTTCACTCGCGGTTCCGGTGGTCGTTGGAACGACGGGGTGGTATGACCGCCTTGACGATCTGCGCCAGCAGGTTGTCGGCAGCGGTGGGGCACTCGTCTATAGTCCGAATTTTGCGCTGGGGGTCAATCTCTTTTTCCGGATTGTCAATGAAGCGGCGCGTCTGCTGGCGCCCTTCGCCGAGTTTGATCCATTCCTGATCGAGTCGCATCATCGCATGAAAAAGGACGCCCCATCCGGAACCGCGCTCAAAATGGCGGGAATCGTCCGGAGCAGTTATGGTGGGCGGACGCCGGAGGTTGTCAGTCTCCGTGCAGGCCATATTCCCGGTACACACGAGCTCGGCTTTGACTCCCCTGCCGAGACTATTTCCGTCACACATACGGCGCGAAACCGGGAGGGCTTTGCTGGTGGCGCCGTCCACGCTGCCGAACTGCTGGCCGGAAGAACCGGATTCTTCGAATTTTCGGAACTGCTCTTTCCGGAGCAGCGGTAAATATATTATCGCCGGAGGCCTCGTGTAATCCGGCACTGAACCAAGAATTGATAATTTGTAAAAGGAGCGACGGTGAGATCGATGAAAGAGTTAAAGTTGAGCGGATGTGGCACGGCAATCATTACCCCATTTCAGGCCGATGAATCGATCGACGAGTCGGCGTTGAGACGGCTCATCGAGCACCAGATCGATGGCGGGGTCGATTTTCTGGTCGCGTGCGGGACGACAGGCGAGAGTGTGACCCTGACTGAAACTGAGCAGTCACGCGTCATTGCACTGACCGTCGAGGCCACTGCCGGTCGTGTGCCGGTGGTTGCCGGTGCCGGAGGCTATAACACCCGCGAGGTCATCGAGAAGATTCACCGCTACACCGAACTCGGAGTCGATGCGATCCTCTCTGTCACCCCCTACTACAATAAACCGACCCAGGAGGGGCTCTTCCAGCATTTTCGAGCTATTGCAGAGGCGAGTGAGCTGCCAATCATTCTTTATAATGTGCCGGGGCGAACGGGCTGTAACCTTGAGCCGGCGACTGTTCTGCGACTGTCACAGTTTGAAAAGATTGTCGCGATCAAGGAGGCCTCCGGCAATATTTCGCAGATTGGAGAGCTGGCGACAATCCTTGACCGCTCCTTTGCTATCTTTTCAGGGGATGATGGACTGATTCTTCCGGTTGCGGCTCTGGGTGGGGTTGGAGTGATCTCAGTTGCCGCCAACCTGGTGCCGCGCGAGGTGTCAACACTGACACGTCTCAGTGTCGAGGGAAAACTGGAAGATGCTCGTGCGCTCAACCGGCGACTTATGCCTGTCTTCAAGGCAATGTTCATCGAGAGCAACCCGATTCCCGTCAAGGCGGCAATGGCCATGGCTGGTATGATCGACGAGGTCTATCGCCTGCCAATGACTCCACTGACCGAAGCGAGCCGTCGCAAGCTCGAGACGGTTCTGCGCGAGGCCGGCATTCTGCCCGAGAGTGCGGTTCGGGCTGCCTGACCACGCGGTGTTGACGTTGCAGCACGAAAGCCCCGGCGGTGAATCAGGACCCTGATTCTCCGGCCGGGGCTTTCAGCTTCAACGCGGCTTCAATTCAACGCCAAGGTTGCCGCAAGTTCGGGCAGGAGTTACGAATCTACAGCAGGACGAGGCGGTCCGGTGGCAGTACCGCGTGGATTCGTTCACCGATTACATATCGGCGTCCAGAACTCCCGGACCTTGTTGAAGCTTCCAGTATCCGGTTATTTCCAGCATCGATCCGAATTCGCTGAAAGAGACCAGCGGGTTGAGATCTTAGCACCCGGCCTTCAATTACATTGACGGGGAGATTGACAGGCATCTTCACGGATTGATGGTCGGTGGCTGCCATCCCCGATGCCGGTATTATCAGAATATCTTCCGCCGCGATATAGCAGTTGATGAGATCACCTGGCGGATGATCTCCGGTTGGAACCACAAGGTGCATTCCATCCCAATCGATCCCGCCTTCGACCACCCTCACCTGGCAGATATTTGGGACGCCAAGAATTTCGAGTACCGTCCGATTGCGAGGTCGGGTAAAGATCTCGTCAGGTTCGGCAACCTGTTCAATCCGTCCCTTATTGATGATGGCCAGGCGCTGGCCGGCGGTCAGTGCATCGTCGAGGCTGTGTGTGACATAGATCACCACCAGTCCTGTCTCCTCCTGAATTGTCATCAGTTCGTGGTGGAGCTGTTCACGGATCGGGCGATCGAGAGCGGAGAACGGTTCGTCCAGCAGCAGGACTTTCGCGTTGGCGGCAAGTGCCCGGGCGATCGCGACCCGCTGTTGCTGGCCACCGCTCAGTTCGTGTGGGTATCGATCGGCAAATGCATCAAGCTGCAGGCGGCCAAGCAGCTCATCTGCACGTAACCGCGCCCCGCGAGGGTCTCTCACCGGATAGCCGATGTTCTGCCGCGCTGTCAGATGAGGAAACAGCGCGTACTGCTGGAAGACCATGGCGATCCGCCGCTCTCGTGCTGGCAGGTTGATCGGAGCGGTTTCACCATACCCGCGCCTGAATACCGGTTCATCATCGAGAGTGATCTCGCCACGATCCGGTGTCATGAGGCCGGCGAGCGCATTGAGCGTCTGAGTCTTGCCTGCACCGGAAGGGCCAAACAGGACGAGGATCTCTGTCCCGACCGTCAGATTCACCCGGAGATCGAAATCCTGAAACTTCTTCTCGATGGCGATCACGAGCCGCTCACTCACCTTTTCCCCCTTCGTGTGTTGGCAATTGTCTTACCAGCACGATCGAGCCGTCGGACGGACCAAAGTCCAAGGAAGGCGATAATCGTCATCAGGAGCACCATCCGGTTGGCTTCCTCGTACCGGCGGCTCTGCACTGCGTCGTAGATTGCCAGTGGCAGCGTCTGAGTCTGTCCGGGAATATTACCGGCGATCATCAGCGTCGCCCCAAACTCGCCGAGCGCCCTTGCCCCGCCAAGGATTATGCCGGCAACGATTCCGCGCTTCGCGAGGGGGAGCGTGATTCGCCGAAAGACCTCCCACTCGGTCGAGCCAAGTGTCCGAGCCGCATTTTCAAGTGCCGGATCGATGCCCGCAAGCGCGGCTCGTGAAGCCTGTGCCATCAGTGGTATGCCGACAATCGTTGATGCGATTACAGCGCCGTGCCAGGTGAAGACTATCTGCCACCCCAGCCAGGAGATCATCGGGTTGCTGCGGCCGAGGAGGAGGAGGAGGTAGTAGCCGACAACGCTCGGCGGAAGTACAAGTGGAAGATTGATCACTGTTTCAAGGACGATTTTGCCCGGGAACTCGACTCGTGCCAGTACGAATGCCAGCAGCAGTCCGACCACCGAAATAGCCAGTGTCGCCACCAGTGTCACTTGAAGTGACAGTGTGACTGCGGACCAGTTCATTGTCCGGACTCGCTTTCCGGTGGGTTGAAGCCGTAGCGGGCCAGAATTGCTCGTCCTTCTTTGCCAGTGACATAGTCGATGAAGCGCTGCGCCTCCGCCTCGTGTCGTGTTCCGGCGACGACTCCCATCGCCTGATTGAGCGGTGCGTGCAGCGACGCCGGAATCAGGCTCCAGCGACCCCGTGGCGCCACTCCTCGATCGTCATCTTTTTCGCGGCAGAGTGAGCGCGCGACGAGTGCGACATCGACATCCCCGGTCTCGGCATAGCGTAGCGCCTGCCGCACATTTTCACTCGGGACAATCCGCCGGTACACATCAGGCCAGACACCGGCGGTGATCAGCGCTTCACGCGCCGCGATTCCATACGGTGCATGCTCAGGATTGGCGATGGCGATTCTCCGGATTCCGGGTTGTCGAAGATCTTCAATCTTTTCAAGTTTGAGTGGACTCTCCTCCCGGCTCCAGATCACCAGCCGTCCCAGGCCATAAAATCGGCGCGTCGCCCGCTTCATCCGTTCTTTCCGTTCGAGATCCTCAATGTGGGTGACGCTTGCTGCGGCGAAGACGTCGACATCCGCTCCCTGCTCGATCTGTTGCGCAAGCTGCCCGGTCGAGCCGAAGTTGAATCGAACCGCAATCCCGCTCTCCATCGTGAATCGCTGCCCGATCTCGGCGAAGGCATCGGTCAGATCGGCCGCCGCCGAGACAGTCAACGTTGGCGGAGCCTGATGACATCCACCCGACATCCCAATCAGCAGTGTCAGGATTAACCACCTGCTACCAGCAATTGCCTTAAAGCCCACGTCGTCCCCTCCCGGTCACCATCGTGAAACAGACCCTTTCGATTGCGCCAGCCAGTGACGCCAGCCAGTGATGTCCGGCGACCCCCACGACCACTTTTCCAACATCGAATCGTTCATTCTATTAATTAAAGATTGGCCCGCCCCTTCACAGCCCAAGCCATCCGACGATTCCGCGTGAGATTCCTAACTGGAGCAGTCCGCAGAGGAAGATGATAACTACCGGATTGAGTCGTGCCCGCAGCATCAGCAGGCAGGAGGTCGTCGCTACCGCATAGCTTTCCGGCGTGCCGAGACCCGATCTCGCAAGGCTCACTCCGGCGGCGGCAAGCATGCCAACGACCGCTGGCGCGACTCCGCTCAGGAACGCCTGGACCTGAAAACTTGTCCGGAATCGATCGATCGAGGTTCCGGCGACGATTGTCATCAGAAATGATGGCAGAAAGGCGGCGAGGGTCGCGGCGATCGCTCCGGCTAATCCGGCCACCTTGTAGCCGATGAATGTCGCCGTAATCAGCACCGGCCCGGGCGTGATCTGACCAAACGCCATCCCATCCGCAAAGGTTCGGTGACTCATCCAGCGGTGAACGTCACAGACATCCATCTCGATCTGCGGGATCATGACCACGCCTCCCCCAAAGGTGATCGTTCCGACTCGAAGGAAGATGGTCACAAGCTGCCAGACGATGACAATCTTTGACAGAATCGGCCAGGCAAGCATCGGCAGCACTGCAAGCGGAACCAGGCTTCGCAGCTTATCGCCACCCGGTGACCTCCCGGATTTCAGCTCGTCAGTGGTACGCTTTGGGCTGCCTTCGTCCAAAGTTCGCCTGCTTCCTCTCTCCGGATCGCCCTTTTTTGAGAGTGAGGTGTCGAGTCGATAATCCCCTGTCAGCCGGTCGCCCTTCTCGATCATCTCCGCCGCCTGCTCACGTGCCTGCCGCTCAGCCTTGATCGATCGTGACTTCGCTTTTCTGCTGATCTGTAACTGTCGCCGAACGCGACGCCGCAGTTTCGATTTGTAGGTTCTGATGATGAACCCGGTAATACCGGCGAGAAGCACGACCTCGACCACTGTTGTCTGCGTGAAGATCAGCAGAAATGCGACCGCCACCCCCAGCTCGAGATGCCACTGCTGCTGAACGGCTGTCTTGCCAAGGCGAACCGTCGTCGCTGCGATCAGTCCAACCACCGCAGCATTGAAACCCTGAAAGATGTGCTGTGCATCTGGAATCTCTGCCAGCCAGGTATGCGTGATCGTCAGCCCGATCATGATTACAAATGATGGGAGAATGAAGCTGGCGACAGATACCAGTGCGCCACGAATCCCGGCCAGTTTCAGTCCGATGTAGGTAATCGCATTTGCCGCATTGGCCCCCGGCAGGCTCTGCGCCAGCGAAACCGCGTCAAGAAACTCTTCGTCGGTAAGCCAGCTTCGCTGCTGGACCACCATGCGTCGTATCTGCGCAATTACTGCCATTCCGCCACCAAAACCGGTCGTCCCAAGCAGCAGAAATGTTCGGGCGAGCGCACGCCAGTCGACCCGCGCCGGCTCCGGTGCGAACTGATCCGCCATCCAGAGACGAAACGCTCCGAGCCCCACGCTCAACTCACGTTTTACATTCGACAAATGATTAATTTCAGCCACCTGCTCAACTTTACTTCACTGTATGGCGACGCGTCGGGTAGATGATACAATCGCCACATGAAAAAGGAAACAATCTCTATCATCGGAGGGACTGGTGATCAGGGGCGTGGTCTGGCAATGAGGTGGGCAGCCGCTGGCTATGAGATAGTGATCGGCTCCCGTGACGCCCTGCGTGCAGAGGCGGCCGCCGCCGCCATAAACGAACTGCTCGTTGCCTCCGGACTCCCTTCAAGTGTTCGCGGGGCCGGAAATTTTGAGGCCGCCGCTTCTGGCACGGTGATCGTCCTGACCGTTCCATTTGCCGCCCAGATTGCGACCCTCAAAGAGATCCGCGAAGCCATTGCCCCCGGGGCTCTCTTCATCGACGTTACTGTTCCACTCGAACCGGCCGTCGGTGGCCGGCCGACCCGCGTCCTTGGAGTCTGGGCTGGTTCCGCCGCTGAGCAGTCTGCAGAGATTTTGCCCGCCGGGACCCTGGTCATCTCTGCGTTTCAAAATGTCGCCGCCTCTGTGCTTGCCGATCTCGGTCACGAGGTCGACTGCGATATCATCGTTTGCGGAGACGATAAAACGGCGCGTGAACGTGGCCGCCCTCTCGTCGTGGCAATAGCCGGATGCAGATTCATCGATGGTGGTCCACTTGCCAATTCCCGAGTCGTTGAGGCCTTGACCGCGATGCTCATCGGGTTCAATATTCGTTACCGGTCCCATACCGGGATCCGAATAACCGGAATTAATTCAT
>JBEIMN010000085.1:0-9060 GCA_040378705.1 Acidobacteriota bacterium | reverse complement strand
TGCCGCGGCACTCCTCCCGCCGTCGGCACCACATAAACCTGCTCGTCTCCGTCAACCTGTCCCGTAAAAGCAATCCACTTCCCGTCCGGCGAGAACTTCGCAAAAAGCTCAAGCCCGGGATGGCTCGTCAATCGTGTCGCCACTCCACCCTCGACCGTGGCCAGCCAGAGATCCCCACCATAAGTGAAGACCACCCGGTCTCCGTGAACGTCCGGAAAACGGAGCAGCTTCGTCTGCCCTGCACCCCGCGTCGATACGACCAACACGACGGCCAGAAAGGCCAGAACTGTCAGCATCACCCTGTTCTTACCCTGCTCTAACTTCATTAAATCATCTCCTGCCAATCAGCCTCTGGCAATCATCTTCTGTAAACCATCAGTGATCCGTCGACTACTTCAAACTCAGGCTGCGGCGGGTCGACATCTCATAATACGAATCATACTCTTTCTGATCGTAATCCCTGATCAGACTCTCGATCGTCTGGAGAATCTGAACGCTGAAATAGTTGTCTATCGTCTGTGGATGAACGGAGGTATAGTAGGCGTAATTGAAGTAACTCCGAATAATCACGCTCCGGTCAGTAATCGGAAGCGTCTTCAGATTGTCGACCCAGCGCCCCATCGTGTCCTGTCGCCACAGGTAAAACTCGACATTCGAGACGTAAAAAGCCGTCACCGTCTCACCAATCTCACGCAGGTACTCTCCAACCGCACGAAGCGCCCGCTGGCCCGACAGGTCACCCGTAATCGGAATGATCCGGTTCTGGTCGTGCATCTCCTTCAGCACCTGAAAAGTCGCCTCCCGCGCCAGATAGTTCCGGTAACGCCCCTCGAGATCTTTTTCAAGCAGGATATCGCGGTAGGCCGGAAAAAATCGCCCCGTCGGCCGATCGCGGATCGTGTATCGCACCTCGAGACAATCGGTCGAAAAGGCCCCATATATCTCGTCGATCGACTCGAAATCGCGCGGGGTCAGCGGAAGTCCCAGATCGCCGATCCGCTTCCGAACCTCGAGCCGCGTCCGCTCTGCCAGCGCCGCGTCGAGCGGTGTCCGGTCGAAGTAGTCGACCAGGTCACGGATCGGTCGCTCCGACCACTTCCGGTAATCCTTCGGCAATGGTCGACCAAACAGATTGCACAGATACTCAATCCGACTCCCCGACATCATAAAAAGCGCCTTGAAGAGCAGGTGCTGCAGCATTGCGTCGTGCCGAATATCGACCATGATCGCCAGCTTTGGCCTGATCTGCGCAATGTAAGTGTAGTTCTGATCGGGACCAACACCAAGATAGACTCCACCGTGCAGATCCATCTTCTCCATCCGGTCGAGAACGTGCTGATAGGAGAGCTCATTCGAGACCAGGTTGTCCGAACCAAAGTAGCCCGCACGCTCTGAAAGCCGGGCGACCAGTCTGGCAAAATCGGTTGGTCTGGCAAAGTCGGTTGCTTGTCCGGCCGTTCCGGGCTTTTCACCACGTCCGGCCCCAGCCCCCCCCGGCTTCTCTGACGCCACAGGGCCCGGCGGGGGCTGTGCAATCAGAATGCCCGGCACAAAAAGCAGCAATGACAATCCCAAAATTGGCAACAGAAACTGGTGGCGAAGCCGATTCATTCACTCTCCCTGTTCTTCGATCTGCAGAATAAAGAGTCCGACCCGGATCGTCTGTCCGGGTTCAACCTCAAGATGCGTTCCGGGCTGGAGCTCCTGCCCGTCAATCTCAATCGCGTTGCGACCAACACACTCAAGCCGGAACCGGCCCGGTCCCGTCTTCCCCACCACCAACTGGCGGCGACTTATCTCCTGATCACCCTCAAGCCGCAGATCGATCGTAAAGTCCTTCGAGCCACGGCCGACCTCGACCCGCTTCTTCGACGCCACGTAGCGCAAGGGCTCTCCACCCTCCATCCCGTAAACTATGACGAATCGCGGCCCCCGCGGCAACAGCCTCGTCCGCTCATCCACTTCAAGCTCGACCGAACCTCCGCCCGCCGGAACGTCCCCACCAACAATGGCCTGAATCTCCGCCGAACCGTCCGAAGTCTGCTTCTCGCGCCTCACCCGTGGCACGACCTCTGTTCGTGGCGAGTCGTCGTCCCAGACCTCCTGAACCCGAACCTGCCCCTTTTCAAGCACCCCATCCACCCCAAGCGAGATAACCATCCGCTCCGTCTTCAAAGCCCTGTCACCAACCAACTCACGTGCACGCTTTGCCAGCGTGTGGCGCAATCCATCCTCGAGCGCCTCCCGCTTGCGCCCCTGCCACCGCTGATCATCCTCGCGACTCAGATAGATTATGTACTCACCCGGCAGGTAGGTCAGCCCACCCGGTGGCGTAAACATCTCCCGCTTCATCACCGTCTCGACCTCACGGGCGATGCGGACGAAGAAGTCGTCCCACTCACTCTGTGGTGACGATTGCTCGGGTTCGGTCCGTACCGCGTCCTCACCATCGAGCCACTTCCTGATTGAATTAAGAAAACCGGATGATGCCATAATCATCTCCAGAAACGACGTGAAACTATCCTGACAAACTCGGGTTTCGCAGAGATCCAGCCCTGCCGCTGCTCCGGATTGACCCGCCCCTCAGACTCCCACTGACTGACTTCAATCAACAGCCACTGCTTTTCCGAACTGATCACCCGGTGACGGGTCCCCCTCAGAATGACACCCGTCACCACCTGCGCCCCAGGCCCGGCCCGAACGTTCATCTTTCCCGCGATCACCTCGACCTCGGTCGGTGGTCCAAACCCGATCGGACTCCTACCCTGACTGCTATAACTCCCAACCAGATAGTAGACCGTCCCGATTCCAGCAACCAACAGCAGCACCACCAGCAGAATCCAGTATCGGCGTGCCAGCAAAGCCGAATTCCCGTTGGCGACCACCGGCCTTCCACTCCGCGTCTGACTCGCGACCCTTCCCGAACTCTTTTCCGCCCGGCCTCCGGCCTGCTTCGTCGCGACAGACTTTCCCCTCCCCGACTTTCCCACTGGAAGATCGATAACCACCTTCGACGGCCGCGTCGGCCGCTCCGGCAATACAGACTCTCCCCCTAACACTGGCTTACGATCAACATTTTTCCTGACCGGCTCTGCCGATGTCACCGTCGATTGATGCCCTGGCCCACCGAGGGTCATATCAAATTCGGGTCGGGCCGGACTCTCCGGCAATCTCCCCGGCAGCACACTCAGCCGCGGCTTGATTCGAGTCTGCTCGTCCTCATCACTCTCGACCGCCAGCGCAACCTGTGCCAACTCACCCCAGAAATCGGCGACCGAACCATACCGCTCACCCGGGCGGTCATCCGTCGCCCGTCGCAACACACGTGTCAGCGCCCCACCCCACGGCTGCCCGCGCAAATCTTCCGGCAGGGCGGTGATCGGCGCACACTTGAACTGACTCGGTGGCCGCCCAACCACCACCGTATAGAAACTCTTCGCCAGTGAATAGATGTCCGCCGCCGCCGTCAGGCGGTCATACTGCTCCTGCTTCTCGGGATGATGCTCCGGCGGCGCATAGACCTCCGCCCCGACTCGCGTCACCTCCGCATCATCCCCACCTCCAACCGTAATCTTCGCCACGCCAAAATCAGCAATCTTGACGATCCGACGATCTTCACTCAACAGAAAATTGTTCGGCTTCAGATCACGATGGATGATCCCGCAGCTATGCGCATAGGCCAATCCCTCACAAACCTGACGAAAAAAGAAGAGCGCCTCGTCCAGCGAAAGCGAACTTCCCGGCTGCTGCCGGCAGAGCTTCAACAGATCCCCGCCCGGCATGAACTCGAGCACCAGATAGTGGAAGACATTCCCGTTCAGATCTGCCGCCGTTCCGTGTCCCAGCCGGAGGATGACGTGTGAATGGCGCACCGTGTCGAGCGCGACCGCCTCGTTCTGAAAATTCTCCGTCAGTGTCCGCTCAAGGTCTGCATCCGGAGTCCCCTGCAGACTGGGGTTGAGCGCCTTGATCACAACTTCGCGCCCGCCAGCCTGATGATCGCGCGCGACGAAGATCTCCGCATAACTCCCCCGGCTGAGCCGCTCCGTGATCTCGTAGCGCCCATCAACGAGGCTCTGTTGTAGTTTCAGCTCAAGCATAAGGTGCTCGTTCGAAATTCCACCTAACCGACCGGTTTTGCCTCAGTCTCCGCCGGAGACCCGGCCGGGGTCGGAGAGGCCATCGGATCTCCCCCCGTGCTGCCCGGTTCACCCTTTAATCCTTGCGGCGTCAGAATCTCCTGCAATGTGTCGCGCCCAGTCCGCAACTGTCCCGTCGAAAGGTAGGCCATCGCCAGCCGTACCCGCACATTTGGCAGCGTCGGATCAAGCTGCACCGCCTGCCTGAACCGTACGATCGCTTCCGGATAGCGGCCCTGCGCGTAATCGATCACGCCAAGATAGTAGATGGCCTCGGCATTATTCGCATTCGCCGCCGCCAACTGCTCGAGACGCTGCCGGGCCTCTTCCCTTCTTCCCTCCAAATAACGCGCATACGAGGCGTTGACCTCCGGATCCCTTGGCGGCTGCTCGATCCGCAGTTGATCGTAGATTGTTTGCACCCCGAACAGATCATTGAACCGCTCGGTCAGCGGTGGCCCGAGAATCGCCCCGATCAAGACTCCCGCCACCACACCAATCAGCAGCAGGCTCCACCTCATTCCCGCCAGAAAACTGCGGACACCAGCCATCCATCCGCCACTCTCCGGTTTTTCCGGCGGCCCAGCGCCATCTTCTGGCTCTTCTGGTTCTTCATCATCCTCTGGCTCCTCTGGCTCCTCTGGCGAGTCGTCTTCTGAGTCTTCCTCGGGCGAACCATCTTCGTCACCATCCAGATCTTCCGCCTCGTCAGCCGAAAAATTCTCTCCGGCCTCATCTGCCGGTTCGAAGGCCATTTCGATCACCTCTCCGGGCTCGATCGACTCCCCCTCAAAACGGCGATCTGCGGCCAGCAACTCATCCGGATCCTCGGGCCCATCATCGCGCAGATTCAACTCGATGACCCGCCCCCCATCCGGCCTCACCAACTCGACCGTCGTCTCCGATCGCGCCGAGGCGACCTCCTCGGCGTAACTCCGCGGTCCAAAATCGATGACAATCGCCGTCAGATTGTCCTCCGCCCCCGCTTCATAGCACCCCTGCCTGATCATCTGGCAGACAGTCTGCGGATGACGGCCACTCCGCAAAATGTCGAGCAACCGCTCATCACTCAAATGGCGCGTCACTCCATCCGTGCAAAGCAAGAGGGTCGTCAACTCGTCGAGCTCGATCCCGATCAGATCCGGCTCAACCTCCGAATCGGCTCCAAGCGCCCGATTGATCACGTTGCGCTTCGGATGTGTCGCCGCCAGCTCCTCAGTTATCCGACCTGCCCGCAAGGCCTCGTTGACCTCACTGTGGTCCTCCGTCAACTGGATCAACCCCTGCCCGTCTGCCCTGTAGACACGACTATCCCCGACATGGGCGACTATTGCCTGGTCTCCATCGACCGCGACCGACGCAATCGTCGTCGCCATCCCCTCGAGCTCGACATAGGCGTGCGAATCCTCATAGATCTTCTGATTGCAGAGGTCGAGCGTGCTGAGCAGAGCCGCCCGCAGGTCATCGATAAACTGCGGCTGCCGGAAGACGCGCCGAAAAATATCGATCACCAGCCGACTTGCCGTCTCTCCTCCCCGCCGACCACCAACCCCATCCGCGACCAGAAACAATCCCTGCTCCGGCATCACCAGCAGATTGTCCTCATTCCTTGTCCGCCGCGGGTTGAGCCCCCGATCGGTCACATATCCGAACGTAACTTTCATAGTTTAACCGTCTGGTTCCGATGTGAAATCGCCATCAACATCCCAAGCATCACGAAACTGGTGATCAATGACCACCCACCATGACTAACAAACGGGAGGGTGATGCCCGTCATCGGCAGCATCTTCACCACCCCGCCAATATTGACGATCGCCTGAAATCCGAGAAAAAATGTGATACCAGCCGCAAGCAGCTTCGTAAACATATCCCGCGCCTCGATCGCCGTCCTCATTCCGCCAATCATCAACAGCAGATATGCCACCAGCAGCACCGCGCCTCCCAGCACCCCCATCTCCTCGGCAACTGCCGCATAGATGAAATCCGAATCGGCCACCGGTACACTCTCCGGATAGCCTCGGCCAAGCCCTCTTCCAAGCAGCAATCCATCACTTATCCCAT
Source organism: Acidobacteriota bacterium (assembly GCA_040378705.1). Classification (GTDB taxonomy): domain Bacteria; phylum Acidobacteriota; class Blastocatellia; order RBC074; family RBC074; genus CAIOZW01. The sequence continues at coordinate 2,860 of JBEIMN010000085.1, read as the reverse complement.
AAAGCGCCTGCGAAGGCTGATAGGCATAATTGTTATACCACAACTCCTCATTCTCAAATTTACCGACTTTGTCTTCATCGATATCTCCAATTTGGAGGCCATTATCCCGCACAATCTTCCCCCACCACTCCACTTCCCGCGGATCGGGCGGCGCTCCTCCCTGCAGCCAGAGATGGAATCGCTGCTGAATTCTTGGCGGCACGCCACGCCGGATCACGCTGCCAACCTTCTCCCACTTCGGTTTGTCGACAGCCTCCACGTCCTGATCAACTGCCGCCTTGTAAATACCCACCCCGAGTATCGAAACGCCAAACACTATTGTCACCAGCACAAAAGCCGCTGCCAACTGCGGAATCCGCCTCACCGCGACCAGATAGAGCGTCAGAAATGCCCCCATAAAGATCAGCAACTGCCCAAAATCGGAGAGCGTAAAGAATGGAATGATCGGCAGAAACGCCGTCAGCACGAATGGCACCAGGAAACGCATTGGCGGAATCCCCCACCAGGTCTGCGAAAGCACCCGATAATGATCCGTCAGAATTCCCGCATAACTGACCAGAAAGATCACCTTGACCGGCTCCCACGGCGTCGTGTTGCCAAAAAATTTCCCATATTTCGAATTGAGCGTCGCCACCAGAATGAATGGCAAGGTGCAAAGGCCGATCATCAGGCTGTGGCGCTGCAACAGAATAAGAAATTTATCACTCCTGATCAGCAGAAACGCCGCGACCAGCCCGGCCAGCGCGAGCAGCGGGATAAAGGTCGAAAGCGAGGTCAGTATCCGCTCTGTCGACCAACTACCCGACTCCTGATCGACCAATTTCGTACCTCCTGGTCGACCATCCTCTGCCATCGGAATTCGATAGGCGGGATCACCAAAGAGCGCACGCTTCTTCTCCGCGTCATAATATTGGTTGATATTCTGCTGCCTGATCGTGTCCGCCTTCGCCAGCCACGCCCGGCGACTGTCAGCACTCGCACGCGCCGAATACTCCGGATCGGTAAAGAGCCGATACTGCATAAACTGCCCGATCCCAAAGAGCATGATCGCCAGCGTCAGCAGCGTCCAGTCACCCGCAAAGCGCGCTCTCCTTACCAGCCAGAGAAAGATCCCGAGAATTGGCAGAAACAGCAAGAGATCCCGCACCGCGAGCGGAATCGATGGCGAAAACCCACGCGATAATCCGGAACGCTGGATCGCCACATACGCCAGAACGTCGAGGAGAAGCAGTATTAACAGAATGAAGAAGTGTGACGAGGGGCGCTGTTTCATGGCTGATCGGGGTCTCCCTGAATCGTGTTCCTCTGGTTATCATCCGACGGCAACCTTTTACCATCGCACAGCATGTTACCGCCGCACAGCACGGCCGCCTGAATCCGAACCTCGAAGGCTTACTTCTGGCAACCCGGGCAATAGTAGGTCGAGCGTCCGCCCTGAGTGAAACGCCGCACCACTTCACCACAGGCAAAACAGATTGCCCCCTCGCGACTGTAAACGCGCCAGTTCTCCTCGAATGCTCCACCGCCGTACCGGCCATAAACCTCGCGCGGATCGGTATTGAGCGTGCTGCCGACCTCGATCGCCTCACGCAACACCTCGCGGATCTCCTGATGGAGCCTTGCCAGACGCGGTCCTGTCAAGTCTGCCGCCGCGAGCCTTGGATCGATCGCTGCCCGGTGCAGCGCTTCAGCCGCATAAATATTGCCGAGTCCGACGACCTTCGACTGATCGAGCAGCAGCAGCTTGATCGCCTGCCGGCTTCGACTGCACCGCTCCACCAGGTAGTCGACACTGAATTCCGGGTCGAACGGCTCCGGCGCCAACCTCTGCAATGACGCGAGCTGGCCGAGATCCGCGGTCTCAACCACCATCATCAAACCGAAATGGCGCTGATCGGTGAAGAGGAGCATCGATCCATCGTCCAGCCTGAAGGTCGCGTGCGTAAATGGCACCGGCTCTGCACTGACGACTGCCGCCGGTTCAAGGCGAATGAACCGCCCACTCATCCGCAGATGCGTGATCCACGTCCGGCCATTCGAGAGGTCGGCCAGAATGTGCTTTCCCCTTCGCCAGACTCGCCGAACCTCGGCCCCCTTCAGCCGCAACGCAAACTGACGCGGCGAAAGATCCGGCGCCAGCCGCGGCCTCAGCAGTCGAGCCTGCTCGATCCGCCGCCCCGCCAGCAGCTTGTCCAGATGACGAACTACCATCTCTACTTCAGGCAACTCAGGCATCTTTTCTGTTTACCATGTTCAGACCAGGAATGGAATCTGAGCCGTTACCCGGACCGCTTCCCGGCCACATAATATAAGACAATATACCTGGCCGGTCACCTGCCGCTCGTGACCACACCGGGAAATAGCAGCAACTGACATGACGTCAATCAGGAGTGCCCCCTCAGGCAGAAAATGTCGAAGGGGACGAAAAAAGGCCGAAACCAAAGGGCTCATGACATTTTCAGTCACCAACCTTCTGCTTTCGGCCTCTCTTTACCAACCGGCAAAACAGTATCTCACCGGCCTGTTCTGCCATGGTAATGACTCACGGGGTTCTGGCATCTGGGAATGGAAGAACCTCCCAAATCAAATGACCCGCGCCGTAACGAGTCCATCACACTTTATCTGTGAGGTTGAAATGACAGAGAGTATGCCTGGACAAGCGTTGGCTCCCCACTCTGATCGAAATCCTCGTGAGGTATAAAAAAGGCAATAGTCTAAAGGAAAGCTAGAGGAAAGAAGGAGAAGAGGGGCTCACGCGAAGCCGCGAAGAACACTAAGAAGAGGAGGAAGTGCGGAGCAAGGGGCGAGGAGAAGGTAAACGATAAGCGTAGTAATGAAGGGTGCCGGCGGAATGTAAATT
>JBEIMN010000084.1:0-9092 GCA_040378705.1 Acidobacteriota bacterium | reverse complement strand
TCAATCTGGCCAAATCTGGCCAAACCCGGACTTGTATCTCGACGATCTCTGCGTTATCTTCCGGTGATTCCTCTTCTATATTTTGGCTTTGGGGGTTTATGAACCATGCGTCGATCATCACTTGCAATCATCATACTAATCCTGGCGACTCTCAACATTGCCGCCACCGCCCAGACAAATCCTTTTCTCGGCAAGTGGGACATCACCGGTGAGGGCCGCTTCAGCAATCAGGTCTACTGGCTGGAAGTGCGTGAAGAGAATGGCAAACTTGCCGGCACCTTCCTCAACCGGCGCGGCAGCGTGCTGCCACTGCCGGAGATTGCGATCGTCGACGGCGAGCTGATCTTCTCGATCGGCGCCCGCCCGAACCAGCCCAAACCTGTCCACCGCGCGCGGGTCGAGGATGGCCGACTGCTCGGGCGACTCATTACGGGTGATCCGGAATCCGGGGAGATACCCTGGATCGGCCTCCGGCCTCCTCAATGGGCTCAGGGGGCCCAGGCTCAGGGAGCTAAGGGAGCTAAGGAGCAATCGGCGTAACATAACGCGAACGACCGCAAAAATCGCCTCGGCACCCCGGTCCAGCTCTTCAATGGCGAGAATCTTCAGAACTGGCTCCTCCAGGATCCGGAGAAGCCCTCCGGCTGGGTAGTAGTTGATGGAGCAATGACCAACGAGGCAAAGGCCAACAACCTGATCTCCAAACACCAGTTCGAAAACTTCAAACTGGTCGCCGAATACAAGATCGAACCAAAGAGCAACAGCGGCATCTTCCTGCGTGGCCGCTATGAGGTTCAGGTCGTCGACGATTTTGGTCAGGAGCCGTCAAATCTTGGCCACGCCGCCCTCTACAGTCGCGTCAAGCCAACCGCCAACGCGAGCCTCGCGCCCGGAGAGTGGCAGCTACTCGAGGCGATCATCGTCGGCAACCGTCTCACCGTCACCCTCAACCGCAAGCGTGTTCACGACAACGTCGTCATCGATGGCATCACCGGTGGCGCACTCGACAGTCGCGAGGGGGCCCCAGGCCCGATTATGATCCAGGGTGACCACGGCAAGGTAACTTTCCGCCGGATCGTCGTCACCCCAATCATTAACCTCAAGTAATCATCCGGGCCCTTAACAATGATCCCGGTCAGACTCCGCAACCGACTTCTGATTCAGACCTTCATCGCCGCCCTCCTGGTCGTCGGTGGCACGATCGGCTACCATCTGATCGAGGGCTGGAGCCTCTTTGACGGCCTCTACATGACCGTCATCACCCTTGCGACGATCGGCTATGGCGAAGTTCGGGCCCTCAGCGTCGAGGGCCGAATCTTTACCATGATCCTGATCGTCATCGGTGTGATAATGGTCGGTTATCTCATCTCAAACCTCACAAAGGCGCTGATCGAAAATGAGATCGCCGACGCTCTCGGGAGACGCAGATTGTTCAAGGATATCAGCCAGCTCAACAACCACTTCATCCTTTGCGGGGCCGGCCGGGTCGGAACCCGGATCGTCGACGAACTGAAAAAGAAGAATGTCGACTTCGTCGTCATCGAACGCGACGAAGCGACGGCGGAAAAGCTGCTCCAGCAGGGAGTCCTCGTCCTGATGGGCGATGCCACATCCGAAACGGTCCTCGAAGGCGCGCGCATCAGAGAGGCGAAGACCCTCATCACATCCGCCTCAACCGATGCTGAAAACGTCTATATCGTCCTCACCGCGCGCGGGATGAACCCGGATCTCTACATTGTCACCCGAGCAAATGACGCGCCAGCCGAGCGGCAGCTCCTCCGTGCCGGAGCAAACAAGGTCGTCTCCCCGGTTCTGATCGGCAGCCACCGCATGGCGCAGGCCGCACTCTCACCCGCCGTCGCCGATTTCATCGAACTGACCACCATGACCGAATCGCTCGACCTCTTCTTCGATCAGGTTCCGGTGCCGGCCGGGTCGGTGCTTGACGGGGTGAAGCTGAAGGATTCAGGAATTCGCGCCTTTCAGGTTATGATCGTCGCTATTACTCCCAGCGGTGAAAAGATGATCTTCAATCCCGATGGTGAGCGGCGACTTCGGGCCGGTGACCTGCTGATCGCGATCGGGGATCACGCCGGCCTCAAGCGACTCGCCGCCAAGGCCACCAGCCGGTAATGGAGATTGCTGAAAATTTTTCTTGTCAAATCCCTTCCGATAAGATTAGAATGCGGATGTCAATGATGATGGCATCCCCCGTTTACCCCCGTAACACTGCCATCAGATATTAAATTCAGGTATTAAATTCAGGTAATAAACCTGGATTTTAAATTCCGTCGCCCCCAGTTCAAATCCCCGGCAACAACCACGACGTGTCTCCAGATTCCCTGTCGGGATCATTGGAATATTTCCGGATGAACAATTTTCTGCCTTTCTCCCTGCCCAATGTAACCGGAACCGATTCGATCGATTCCGGTCGACTGACGAGTGGCCAGAAGACGCGCCACCTCGAGCGTTCGATGATCGCTTTTCTGCGCTCAGGCGCTGGTGCGGCGACGCCAGCCAGCCCTTCGATCCAGACGGTGCTATTTCAATCGAGCGGCAAATCTGCGAGTCAACCCTTTGGCAACTCACCGGGAGCAGTAACCGACGGGCTTCAGCTCGCACTGAAAGCGTGTGGAGTGGGCGCGGGTGATGAGGTAATCACCTCCCCCTACACTTTTGCGACGACCGCCGGAATATTGCGGCAGCTCGGAGCGCGACCGGTCTTCGTCGACATCGATCCGGCAACGCTCAACATCGATCATCGAAAGATCGAGCGCGCGATCACGGAACGCACGAAAGTTATCCTGCCGGTCCATATTGGTGGGCTGGCCTGCGAGATGGAGCCGATTCTCGACCTCGCGTGGCGGCACGCGCTGCGTGTGGTTGAGGATGCAGCACAGGCGCTGCCCTCAACCTATCACGGACGTCCGATCGGAACCCTCGGAAGCGATGCGACCGTCTTCCGGTTCCATCGGTTCCATTTGGGATCGGTTGACGACGCGGGTGATGGCGGCATTATCGTAACCTGCAATCCGGAGGTTGCCGCACGCTGCCGGGAGCTTCGCGCGAGCGACGGAAACCTCGCCAGTCATCCGGCCTCCGCGCTGAGTCCCGAATCGAGTGATTCAGGGCCCGATCTTGCGGCCATCGGCATCCAGCAGATGAGAAATTCCTGGAATTTCCTCGAACGGCGCTCGCGAATTGCGGCCAGGTATGACGCAGAGCTTGGCGATCTCCCGCTGATCCGTCCGGCCTGGGCGCCGGCTGGTGACCTCCATTCATGGCACCTCTACATTCTGCGGCTCGACGATTCACTCCGCGTCACCCGTGACGAATTTATCCGGCTGATGGCAAAGCGTGGGGTCGAATGCAGCGCCAGCCTCGTTCCGCTCCACCTTCATCCATACTGGCGCGACAGCTATCAGTTGCAGCCCCACCAATTTCCTGTCGCCTGGCGTGCCTGCGAGCGCGTCGTCACCCTGCCAATCCATGCCGGGATGTCGGACGACGATCAGGGACGTGTGATCGCGGCGGTTCGCGAGGTCGTCGACCAGGTGGCGACACGACCACGGAACAGCCTCTTCTTCAGTCCACACTCCAACGACTGACATTTCCGGATCGATTTTCGAGATGAGTGGGTTCTGCTTGCAGAGCAGCCCGATCCCGAACGATACTATTCCGACGCACCGATCCCGGCCGGGATCACTGTTGCCCAAACCCGCGGGTAAATTTGCCCGCATGTGCACAAAATTGCAGTGGTTTGCTGGTGTATGGTAGCTGAATAATAGTATCCCCCGATGAACAGTATCAACAGGTTTCAATTCCAGGAGACAACCGAATCCGGCGGGCCACCCCCGAAAAGACCCTTTCAGGAACGCCTCGGCATCATGCTCTCGACGCTGATCCTTCGTCCGCCGGTGCAGAACTATCTCTTCAGCCGGCGGGTTCAGATGCTGATCGACACGCTGATCTGCCTGACCTCATTCGTCCTGGCACACATTCTGCGATTTGACGGCTGGCCGCCGGGAATGGACCACGACCGGCTGCTGCTGCTCCTCCCTTATCTGCTCTTCGCGCGCATCGGGGTCAACTTTCTGATGGGGCTTTACCGGCGCGTCTGGCGATACATCAGCATTCACGACAGCATACACCTTGCACTCTCGGTTGGAATCGTCTCGACGATAATGCTGGCGATGAGACTGCTGCTGGCAAGTCGGATGAGGATTCTGGCGGTGCCGATCAGCATCGTGATCATGGACTTTGTGCTGACCGTCGCCGGGATGGTGGTTGCGCGCCTGAGCTGGCGCATCACCGTCGAGAACGCGAATCGCGTCAAGCGAAGTGGCGAGGGAACCCGTCTGCGAACGCTGCTGGTCGGTGCGGGTGACGCCGGGATCATGGCCGTCCGCGAGATCACGCGGCGGGGCGATCTTGGCCTGAAGGTGGTCGGTTTCATCGACGACAATGAAAGCAAACTGAAGACGGTGATTCAGGGTGTCCCGGTCCTCGGGACGACCGCGGATCTCGCCCAGATCGCACGGGCTAACCGTGTCGACCAGGTGATCATTACCCTGGCCAGCGCGCGCCGCAAAACGATTCGCCGCATCCTCGATCTGTGTGATGAGTCGAAGCTCCCGGTAAAGATCATCCCGGCCTTGTACGAGATTCTCGGAAATCGGGTCACGGTCAGCAATGTCCGACCGGTCGAGATCGAGGATCTGCTCGGACGTGATTCGATCGATGTCAACGAATGGCTCGAAGGTAATCGGCCGGCATATCGCGGCCGGCGCATCCTTGTCACCGGCGCCGGGGGCTCGATCGGACGCGAGTTGTGCCGACAACTGCTGATTCTCGAACCGGAGTCGATTCTGGTTCTCGACAAGGATGAGAACGCGGTCTTCGAGGCGGAACGTGATCTGATCGCACAATGCCGCGATCGCCAGTCGACAGCGGTGACGGAGATCGTGCCGCTGATCTGTGACCTTCGCTTCTCCAACCGACTGCGCCGGATCTTTCGCCGGTACTCGCCGCAGATCGTCTTTCACGCCGCCGCACACAAACACGTCCCCCTCATGGAGAGCAATGCCGCAGAGGCTGTGCTCAACAACATCATCGGAACACAGCAGCTGCTCGAAGCGGCCGCCGACTCCGGAGTCGAGCGGTGCGTCATGGTTTCGACCGACAAGGCCGTCAATCCGACCAACATCATGGGCGCGACAAAGCGTGTCGCGGAGCTGATGTTCCAGGCAGAGGCTTCGCGCGATACACGCACCGAGCCAGCGCCAGGTTACTCCTGCGTCAGATTCGGAAACGTGCTTGGCAGCCGTGGCAGCGTCATCCCGATCTTCCGCGAACAGATCCGCCGCGGTGGCCCGCTGACGATCACCGATCCGGATGTCGAACGCTACTTTATGACCATTCCCGAGGCGGCGCAACTGATCATTCAGGCCGGCGCAATGGGCCGAAAAGGTGAAATCTACCTGCTGGATATGGGAGAACCGGTCAGAGTGGTCGACCTCGCACGCGATATGATTCGGCTCTCAGGGCTGACACTCGGCGAAGATATCGATCTGCAATTCACCGGCCTCCGACCGGGTGAGAAACTGAAGGAGGAGCTGCTGATCGCCGAGGAGGGAGCTGAGACGACCCTCTTCGAGAAGATCTTCATCGCCCCGCCCCTCCGCTATGATTTCGAGCGCCTGTCGGGCACGATTCGTGAACTCGCCAACGCCGCCGAAGAGGGCAACGATCCCCTGATCTATGAGCTTTTTGTGCGAATGGAGATCGGGTTCAACCCGACCAGTCCAACTGGCGCAACGGCCAAAACCGGCTCATCTTCACCTGAGCCCGGAGAATCGATGTCAGCGCGAACGTAAAACTCGAACATGAAAATGGAAAAGCGACCACCATTCATCCTCAAACACCCCGTCGTGCTGCTGATGGCGGCAATGCTGGCCATTGGCACGGGGTTGGCAAAGGGTCAGGATTCGAGCCCCTCGTCGGCCCCGGGACGCAATATTGGCCGTTTCTTCGACAAGCTCCGCGCGGGCCGATCGGTGACAATCGGCTTCCTCGGTGAGGGCGCGACATACGGTCTGGGGGCAAGCCGCCCGGGACGAGAGTTTCGCTCACTGATCACCCTCTGGCTGCGCGAGCAGTATCCGAACGCCCGAATCGAGACAATCGACGCCTCGATCCCCGGCACCGGATCGCTTTACGGGACGCTCCGACTCCGACGCGACCTCCTTGCCTCGAAACCAGATCTGGTCCTGATCGAATTCGGGCTGAGCGATGCAGCCGAGAACCAGGTCGTGGTGCGGAAAGCGATCGAGGGAATGCTGCGGCAACTGCTCGTCGTTCCACAACCGCCCGAGATAGTCCTGCTCCATCCGGCATCACCCGACAGGATCGTGCCAACCGAGGCCTCGAAATCGATGGCCGGGCAATATGGCATCCCGACCATCGACCTTCAATCAGCCCTCCGCCCGATGATTGAATCCGGCTCTCTCACCACCGCCACGTTATGGCCGCGAAATAACGCCGCCGCCGGCGCGCTGACCGATGCCGGTCACCAATTGTACGCCGATCGCATCATCGACTTTTTGAAGCAGCAATCGACCCTCGCGGCAACCCCGCTCGCACGCAACATTCCACCACCAGTCGCCAGTGATGAGCTGAACTATGGTGAATTGCGCGCCATCGCTGAATCGAGAACCGAACCTGGCGCCAGCGCACCGAATGGGGCGGTCTGGAAAAAAGAGCGCAGCGACGACCCACACTCTCCCACCCTGCTCATGGTCAGTGATCGACCGGGGGCAACGCTTGAAACCTATTTCGAGGGAACTGTCGTCGGATTGACATTTATCAAAGGCCGATCGGCCGGGATGATCGAGGTGCTGATCGATGGGCAGCCGGCTCCGGCGCCTCTCAGGATCGTCGATTGCTACGATGAGCGGACCGAGCTCGGAACGGCAATCATTGCCGGTGGGCTCCCGCTTGGCGAGCACAAACTGACCATTCGACTGCTTCCCGGACGCCACCCGCGCAGTCGCGGCCAGGAGGTAAAACTTGGCTATCTGATCATCGGAGGTCAGCGCCCCGAAAAGCTCTGAGCCGTGGCGATCCGCCATTGCCCCGGTGCCAGATCTCCGAGCGACCAGCGCCCGACAGCGGTCCTCACCAGCCGCAGGGTTGGCAACCCAACCGCCGCCGTCATCCGTCGCACCTGACGGTTGCGCCCCTCGCGGATCGTCAGCCGCAACCAGCAGGTCGGAATGCTCCGCCGTTCACGAATCGGTGGAGTGCGCGGCCAAAGCTCCGGTGGCTCGATCAGCTCAACCCGTGCCGGCCTCGTCATCCCATCCCGCAACGATACCCCGCTCCGCAACCTCGCCAGTGCTGCTTCCCCGGCCTCTCCCTCAATCTGGACAAGATAGGTCTTTTCAAGCTTGTGGCGCGGATCTGTAATCTCGTTCTGCAACGCCCCATCATCGGTCAGGACGACCAACCCCTCACTGTCATAATCGAGCCGACCCGCGGCATATACTCCCGGCCGATCGATATAATCCCTGAGCGTCGACCGTCCATCTTCATCCGTAAACTGACACAGAACCTGGAACGGTTTGTTGAAGAGGATGATGGTCAAGCCGTCCCCTCCCTCCCATTCACTCCCTCACGCGGCGCCCGGTCCGACTGTCCTGCCAGATCAGTCGTCGCAGACCGATCTGGCATCTCGACCCTGATCCGCGTGATACGCCGCCGATGAAGTCGCTCAACCGTAAAGCGTATCCCCTGATACTCAACCATATCCTCGACACCAAGCAGCCGTCCCGCCTGCTTGATCAGAAAACCGGCGACCGATGTGTACTCGTCCGACTCCGGAAGGTTGAGCGGCAGTGTGCGGTTCGCCTCGCGAACAGCCAGACCGCCATCGACATCGAAGACACGATCCTCTCCATTCTGCCGACTATCCGCCTGTATCTCGTCATGCTCATCCTGGATCTCCCCCACAATCTCTTCGAGCAGATCCTCCATCGTCAGAATCCCCTCCATCCCGCCGTGCTCGTCAACGATGACCGCGAGATGGACACTGCTCCGCTGAAGCTGCTGGAGCGCCTCGGCGAGGCGCGCCGTCTCCGGCAAAAAGCGGGCTCTTCGCATGACCCGCCGCAGATCGAACTCCTCTGCCCGCAACATCCACGGCATAATATCCTTGCTGTGGACAATCCCGACAATGTTATCGACATTGTCGCAATAGACAGGCAATCTCGAATAACCCGAATCCCGAAACTGACCCACAACCTCCGTAAAGGTCGACTTCTCCTCGATCACGACAACCTGCGTCCGCGGTATCATGATCTCTCCAACCGTCAGGTCCGAAAACTCGAAGACATTGTGGAGCAACTCCTTCTCGTCCTTCTCGAGGAGCCCCGACTGATGGCTCAGATTGATCAGGTAGCGGATCTCATCCTCTGAATACGCAACGTGATGCCCGGGCCGGAAATCGACACCAATGGTGCGCAGCAACCGGATTCCCGAATAGTTGATGAACTGAATGAAGGGCTTGAATGTCCGGTAGAAGATCTCCATCCAGCGCGCCGTCGCCAGTGAGATCGCCTCTGCCTTCTCGATCGCCAGTGCCTTTGGCGCGTACTCGCCAAGCACCAGGTGAAGATAGGTGATCACCGCCAGCGAAATACTGATCGAGATTGTGTGCGCAACCAGGCTCGTCGTCGGTACCGGCAGATGCGCACGCAGAAATGGCTCCAGCCATTCGGAGAGCGTCGACTCTCCAACCGCCCCCAGCGCAAGGCTCGCCAGCGTAATGCCAAACTGGCTCGCTGAAAGCATCGCGTCAAGGTGGTCGAGCGCGCGAATCACCGCATGCGCCCCCTTGTTGCCGGCCGCCGCCAACGTCTCGATCCGCGCCCGTCGCACACTGACCAACGCAAACTCGACCGCGACGAAGAACCCATTCGCCAGCAACAAAAAGAGTATCAGTAGAATTTTAAGCAGAACAGCAGTCATATCTTTCAAAACCGTCGGGCAAAACCGTCGGGCAAAACCGTCGGGCAAAACCGCCGGGCAAAACC